>DATDPY010000360.1:0-9268 GCA_035292565.1 Cyclobacteriaceae bacterium
GCCCTGTATAAATTGTTACCGCCAAAATCCCAGTCGGTCCATTGATTGATATTGCACTGGAACCTGTTCAAGATCCACCAGGGATTATAAATATGGTAGCTTGCCCAGAAGAACTGGTATAATGCATTGGCTTTATATAGATAACCGATATCGTTCAGCTCAATTCCAGGCGACCGGTAAGTACCTCCCAGTTGGAACTGGATTTTGCCATTGCCTCCTCTTCCGAATCTAATTGTAGCTCCAGTGCCGTTGAGTGAACTCAAAGTTGTATCAACATTCAGCCTTCCAGATCCAGGCCTCTGGAAAAGATGTTCCTGGCTGGTTTGCGTGTTCGTGATGGACTCAGTCGATCCTTCCACCCGGCTGAAGATTACATTGCCATATAGGTACCAGGTTTTGTTTTTCCAGTTATGATTAAAATCCAGTCCGCCTGCATAGGCCGATCTACGCAGGAAATCCAATTCAGGGTCACGCAAGTCACGGTTTACGGAAGTAACAATTCCCCCGATCTGGGTATTGCCTTTATTATAGTCTTTAATTATTCTCGTTTCAAAGTAATTGGTGAGAGGTTCAACCGCTTCGGACCTTTCATTGGTCCCGTCGCTGATTTTTGCAATTTCTCTCTGGGTAAGACTTTCCAGGACTCCAACCGACAAGCCGTCCTGTGTTTTGCCGGTTAATTTCAATGCACCGAGGATGGTTGTATTTTCCGGGATTCTGACATATTCATTATCGTTAAGTCCTGGATAGCCCTGGGGATTATGACCGATTCGCCTCGAATAGAAAAGATTGTCGGAATTGTGAGACCCCCATGCAATCGATTCGGATATCCGGTAATCAAGAATATTATTCGACTCGATAAAGAACGGGCGCCTTTCTGAAAAATAATTCTGGAATCCCGTCAGGTTAACGATTGAAGGATCTGCCTCAACCTGACCGAAGTCGGGATTGAATGTCAGGTCGAGAGTGAAATTGCTGGTGATGCCGATTTTGGCGTCGAGGCCCGCATTGATGACTTGTCTCGATCCTGTGGCATAAGGGTTACCTTCGACTTTTTCGGAATTTTCAATTTTACCAAGAACATAGGGCATAACTTCGAGCTGCTTTTGCGGTTTAAGCCCCTGCAATCCGTGCAATTCCCCGAACCGGTGTACAAACCCCGGGGCATTCTTTTTTATATACTGCCACATCGACAACTCACCTTTCCTGTGATCACGGCGGAGAAATTCAAGTCCCCATACCAATTCTTCTTTTTCCGGAAATCTGAGCTGGCTTAAGGGGATCCGCATTTCAGCATTCCATCCTTCATGATCGATGGTGGTTTTAACATACCAGATTGGGTCCCAGCTCAGGTCTTCATTCTGAAAATCATTGGTGATGTATTCATCACCGATCACCCCCGAAGCGGTTACCATGAAGCCAAAAGCAGTGAGGTGATCGAAATAACTATCAAAAACAACCTGCACCCAGTCGCCGTCATAATTGTCGCGTCTACCCATCCGCTTGACGATTTTTTCGGGCTCGGTATCGTAGCATTTTATGCCCACATAAATATTTTTATCATCATAAAGAATCTTAAATGCGGTTTTCTGGGCTGGTGCCTTGCCCTCGTCCGGTTGGAATTGAATAAATTCATCGCCCCAGTCAACAAATCCCCAGGCCTGATCATCCAGAATCCCGTCGATCAGCGGCGGGACGTCAGTGATTTTCTTTGTCAGATAAGTCTTTTTCTCAATGATGGAGTCTTCCTGTAAAATGGCGGAGCCGGCAGAAATAAGGGGGATTGATAACATACCCAGGCAAAACATACCACCCAGGAATAATGGGGCGTGTTGATCCATAAAGATTGTTGTTGTTACCTAAAAGAATAATCAAACGATAAATATAGGATGAATAACCTCCCGTTAAAATGGAAACCCAGGAATTCGATGCCAAATAATGTTAATACAAATAAATGAAATGACCAGCTTGATCATAAAGACTTTTGTATTTACAGAAAGTTGCAGAAAAAAACAGATTTTTTTTCAGGAAAATGAATTCAGGTAAATCAAAATATTCTTTACTAACGTTACTCGTGTTTCAGGATTTCAACTGGATTCTTCGAGGCCCCGCGGATGGCCTGATAACTGACAGTTAAGGTAGAAATGATCACTGCAAGGGATCCCCCGCCAATGAAATACCAGATGTTCAGTTCAATTTTATAGGCATATGAATCAAGATAGGCCTTCATCAGGAAATAGATGCCGGGTACGGCGAGAAGAAATGAGATCAGCACCAGCCTTGAAAAATTACCTGTCAGCATCAGCGTTAACCTTCCCATCGATGCGCCGAATACCTTTCTTACCCCGATCTCGCGGATACGCTGCTCGATTGCATACGAGGATAGCCCAAACAACCCGAGACAGGCAATTAAGACAGATAAACAGGAGAAATACAATGAAAATCTGCCGATCTGCCTGTCAACCGCATATTGTCTTTGAAAAGCCTCATCAAGAAAAGTATACTCTAACGGGTATCCCGGTTCGAATTTCCTGTACAGGGATTCAAGTTGTTTCAGCGTACCCTGAATTGGATTATTGTTTAGTTTTATAAATATATTTTCGCATTCCTCCGGGTAAAAAGCGATGATCACCGGTTCAATGGGCAGGTGAATTGACCGGTTGTGGAAATCCCTGACAACTCCGATTATATTACCGTCCACGCCCCAGAAGGACAGCGGTTCTCCAATCGGGTCCTTAAAGCCCATGACCTTCAGCGCTTCTTCATTAATGATAAAACCCGAGCTGTCGGCTGAGTGGTCCCATGAAAAATCCCTGCCGGCAATAATTTGCATTCCCATGGTCCGGATAAAATCATAATCGGTCAGAATGATGTCGAAACTTATCTGTGAATCCTGGGGTTTGCCGCCCCATCTGGGATCGGTAGTAGAACTGCCGACGGAAAACGGAACCTGGCTGGAATAAGATGCACTGATAACATTTCCTCCTGCCTGAAGTTCTCGCTTGAATGCTTCCTGGTGTTTACCAATGCCCTCATATATCGGCAGTTTAATCACGCTTTCACGTTCGAGCCCGATATTCTTATTAAGGATGAACTGCAACTGGTTGTATAATACCGAGGTGCAGATGATCAGGAAGATTGAAATCATAAACTGGAAAATGACAAGTAGTTCCCTGATCCCGAACCTTCCGGGTCCGGACTTTAAACTTCCCTTAATTACCTGTGCAGGGGTTATTGAAGATAAATAGAGGGAGGGATAACTGCCGGAAAACAGGCCTGTCGTAATTCCGGTCCCGATCAGAATGGCTAAAAATACAGGATTGTCATACGGCACGCGGATCTGATAGCCAACCTGACTGTTAAACAAGGGGATGGCAAGCTCTGCCATGATTATGGAAATTAACGACGATACCAGGGCAAGGATTACCGATTCCCCGAGAAATTGCACGATAAGATTTTTTCTGCTAACGCCGACAACCTTTTTTACCCCGATTTCACGCATTCTTTTAGAAGCCTGTGCAGTAGAGAGATTCATGAAATTGAAGCAGGCGATTCCCAGGGTAAAAATGGCGATCACGATAAAGATCTTCAAAGCTATATTCCTGCCGTAAGCATACCTGTTTTTACCGAAGACGGATTTTAAATATGAATCACCGAAACGCTGGACAAATAACTGGCTGTTTTCCACATCGTGCTCCTTGTAAAGGATCGAGGTCATCTTTTCATTAAATGATGCCTCATTGGCTCCCGGCATAAGCTCAACCGTAGTGAGGAAACTTTTATTTCCCCAATTTTGGGTCCATTCATTCATTTTCAGGTAAGTCGCAAAGGGAATGATCAGCTCGGCTGTGATAGTGGAGATTTCAGGGATATCACGAAATACCCCGCATACTTTTAGCTGAATCTCATGATAATTTCCATCTACAACAATCAGATGGCCGCCTACAGGTTTCTCTCCGGAAAATAATTTAGCTGCCAGTTTTTCGGAGATTACTGCGGAAAACATATCCGCATTCATGGATTCGAACGATCCCTCCACCATAGGGAAACTGAACATGCTGAACAGCGACGGATCAGAGAATATGACAATTCCTTTAAATGCCGCAGTGTCGTGCCTGATCAGCATATTGTTTTCAAAGGTGCGTGTATTGGCGTTCACAACCTCGGGAAATTTTTCCAGGAGTGCCCTTCCCAGGTAGGCAGGCGTTGTTTCCTTGATCTCAACTACTCCGTCATGAAAATTTTCTTCCCACATGACACGGTATAGGGAATTGATTTTCTCATGAAATCTGTTTACGGAGTATTCGCGCTGGACCCATAACAGGATCAGAAAGGCCGCCGCCATTCCGATTGACAGGCCAAAAATGTTGATGAAGCTATAAACTTTATTTCTCAGGAAATTCCTGAAAGCAAATTTCAAATAATATAACAGCATGCTCAAAATAATGGTCCTTCATCGGGTCACAATTGCAATGCCAAATCTCCAAGCTGTTGAATTTTAATGACTTACGCAATTATTGTTTTATCAAGTGTTGGAAAAAACGACATTTATGTCCGGAATTATTCCTGGCCTGACCACGTGTACTGGTCTGATGATGGCCAATCGAAGTGGGTCGGCCAGACCAGGGAAAAGATAAGTTAATATCAACCTGAATTACTTAGCTGGATCCGCTTTCATTTTAGCTAGTTCCGTAAAGGGATCGGGGAATCTTGTATTCCAATTGCTCCATGATTTTAACAAGTTTTCCGCGACTTGGGGATGCTGGTTTACAATATCGATATTTTCCCCGATGTCATCGGCGAGATTGTACAACTGAACACCTCCATCAGATTCGATAATCAATTTCCAGTCGCCTGCCCTGACTGCGCCCTGCCTGTCTGTCATCCAGTATAGTTCATTATGCGGGTTGCTATTAGTTTCCTCCTTTAGGAATGGAAGCAGGCTAACACCGTCCAGGGGAATTTTTCCGGATGGAACGGCTCCTGCAACCTCGCATAATGTCGGGTAAAGATCGAGGGTGCTCACAGGTTTTTCAAAAACCTTGCCGGATCCCAAGACAGGCGGCCAACGAATTATCAATGGTTCCCGGTGTCCCCCTTCAAAGAGCTGTGCTTTATGCCCGCGCAGATTGCCGGCGGATCCCATTAAGGTTTCAGGCCAGTCTTCCGGCCAGCCCGGGATATACTTTCCGCCACGTGCCGGGCCGTTATCGCTGGTGAAAACAACAATAGTTTTTTGATCCAGTTTTAGCTCTTGTAGTTTTGCCATCAACTTACCAATGTTTTCATCGAGCGACGCTATCATTCCTGCATAGATCCGGTTGGGTTCATCCTTCTGGTTTATAAATATATCCTTGTACCTGATATCAGCCTGAAGCGGGGAATGTACAGCGTTATAGGCCAGGTAAAGAAAAAAGAGATCATCCCTGTGTTTATCGAGGAATTCTACGGCATGACGGGTTAGCCTGTCGGTAAGGTATTCACCTCCCATGGGGGGAGGTCCCCAGCCGTGAGGCTCAATTCTGAAATTGGGCGCATCCACACCGGGATAAATTCCCGAACTGTCAGGGTAGTATGCTCCTTTCCAAAGCATCACATCATATGCCTCGTCTACATAGAGGGAAGGGTCCGCTGAAACATTCCATTTTCCAATATGGCCTGTCACATAACCGGCATTTTTCATTGCCTGGGGCAGTAATAAAATTGAATCGGGTATTTGCCAGCCATTGGATGGCCAGAGATCGGTATTCGAAAAGCACCCGATTCGCTGCTGATAGATTCCGCCTAATATGCCGACTCTGCTTGGGCCGCAAACTGGGCAAGTAACATGGGCATCAGTGAAACGGATTCCTTCCGATGAAAGGCGGTCGATATTTGGTGTTGGAACAGAAGTATTTCCGTAACATCCGACATCTCCATATCCCAGGTCATCTGCAAGGATCAGAATGATGTTTGGTCGTATGTTCTTAATATCAGCTTTGCCTGATATTCCGGCGCACCCGGAAAAATAGAAGGCTGCGATGATTAGCCATGCACGCAGATAGCAATTCATGAAATCCATAGTATAAAATTTGCCGGCCCAATCAGCGTCCGTGGTTCGGCTTGTATTCAGTGAGACTTTCAATCCTCATTTTCGTCCTCATCCAAATTCACTTTGATGAAGGCCGACCGAACGGGGGGCGGGCAAGCGTACCCGTCACCCTTAATGGCAAACCACAAAACCTGGTTGAATTCGGCATCCGGGGCACGGTCTTCCTTGCCGAAATAAAATTCTTCGCTCATCCGTTGCCATTTGTTCATGGCTGTATTTCTTTCATCGAGATCAATTCGTGGCATCACCGCACTGAAAGGCCTGACATCCGGAATTGATGTAAAACATCTCCACATGGGCTCGGCAGCGGCATCATACTGGCTCATCGGAGGCAATCCAAGGATCAGTTCCATGGTTCTCAGCATCGAAGAAGTCGAGTACATGGTATTGTCTACGAATTTCCTTTTCACAAAGGGACCGGCCACATAGGCTGTGGTGCGATGGGCATCGACATGATCGGGACCATTCTGGGCATCATCCTCGACAATAAAGACTGCGCTTTCTTTCCAGATGGGGCTCTTGCTTAAATGTTCCACGAACAATCCGACAGCGAGATCATTATCCGCAACATGGGCATTGGGTGTGGGCCTGCCCAGCCGCAATCCTTCGGTGTGGTCGTTTATAAACCGCAGGGAGTTAAACCGGGGTACCTGGTTAACAGCCACAAGGGAATCAAAATCGCGCTTCCATTGATGAAATCTTGTGGTATCTCTAACCGTTTCATCCCAGCTTGTGAAATACGGGCAGTAATGGTCGTAAAGGGATGGAAGCGTGGGCCTGGTCCCGTCAATAAATTCACCATAGGTCCGGTAGGTGACTCCGTACTTCCGGCAAAGGTCCCATAAATAAACCTTGTTGCGTCCGATTTCCCTTTGACCCTCGGAATCGTAATCGCCGCCCCGGTCGCCATAACTCGTAGGCCAGTGTTTTTCCATGTAGTCCGTGGCATAGGCGCCCATACTCCAGTTATGTCCGTCGGCGCTGACTTCTCCATTCACATAAAAATTGTCGAGCAGGACGAATTCCCGGGCGAGCTTATGCTGGTTGGGGGTTACTTTCTCGCCAAACAATACCAGAGAAATATCGCCATTACCTTCCGGAATATCGCCGAGCACCTGGTCGTAGGTCCGGTTTTCCTTGATGACATAAAATACATATTTTATCGGTGAAACATCCCCGACTTTTGAAGGGATGGGATTCCCTGAATACCCTTCAGGCAATGATTCCTTTTTCTTAGTATATGGAGTGTTCCGGTAAACGGCCTGGGAGAATACAGCCATCTGTTTTTCATCGGGCACCGTGATTATGCTTAATGTGCCTTTAAACAGTCCGCCAATATACTCAACAGGTTTGGTGACGACGGAATCGCCCCTCTGGTATACAACATTTTCTCCCCTCCTGTAAGGATTCGGTCCCAGGGGGTTCGCGAAAGAAGAATATCCTTTTCCATTGGTCACGAAAATACTTTTCCCCAATATCCTGACGCACGTTGGGTACCATCCTGTGGGTATAAAACCCAGGCTGGAGCTGTTGCCCGGCTCGGACACATTGAAAACGGCAAGACAATTATTATCTGCGTTGGCCACGTAAAGTGTTTTATCATCATCACTTAACGCGAGACTGTTTGCAGTAGAGCCTGAAGGAGCATTCGGGTATAAGGCTGTATTTAAAACTTCTATGACCCGGTTTTCTTTCAGATTAATTACGGATACCGAATTATCATTCGCATTGGAAACGTACAGGAACAGGCCTTTTTTATCAACAACCATGTCGTTGGGATTATCTCCCACGGGGACAGAACTTTTCATCTCCAGTTTATCGGTGTCGAAGATCTGTACCCTGTCACATCCCCAGCAGGAGATATAAAGTATTTTTTTATCGGGGGATAAAATGCATGTATAACCCTCTGCACCCAAGGCTAGTTTTTTAATGACTTTTTTTGTGCCTGTACTGATTACATAAAGCGAATTGTTTTCCCTGGTCACGGCATAAACCATTTGCCTTGCATCGTCGAGTGAGATTCCTGCTACGGAGATCCTTTCGGGCCATGGTTTCCCAATGATGATCGTGTCGCGTATGGCAAGTTTGTTGCCTCTGATATCGAAGCGGTAGATCCAGTTATCGTTCCCCCCGGAAGCATACAAGGTTCTTGAGTCATTACCAAATGCAAGCCCGAGCCAGGCTTTTCCGACCTCCAAATCATCGAGGACTATTTGTTTTTCAACGCTGATCAATTGAATGGAATGGATGCTTTGGCCATTGTTGGTTACAGCGGCCAGCTTCCGGTCAGGTGAAAAGATATAATTCAGGGGTAAATCGCCCAGGTTTAGGCTTTTGCCGACCGGTGTGAGCTCCCAGCCTGTGGGAAGCATAATCCGGCCGGCCTCAATTTGTTCTGTGGTTTGTGCACAAACGGAAAATGCCGTAAAAAATGACAGAAAAAAGGTTGGGATTATTGCGGAAGCTTTCATTATGTTGTTTTAATGTTTATACGAAATGATCAAACATCTGAATCGATATAAAATTATTCGATGTAATAAATTAACATGGAATTAAGCAATTATTTATAAAATCAATCCATTATTTTATCATGGGCACGCCCGATGGGATTTATTTGTCATGCTGAAAATAAAAATTCACTTATTTTAAATTTATCTTAGCACAGAAACGTTCCCCATTAAATAAAATGTTCACCCGGAATGATTGAGATACGGAGGCTGGCGTATACGTATAAAAGGGGCAAATCAATTCTTTATCCCGACTGGTCGTTGCTGCAGGGACAGCATGCCCTTATTTCGGGGAAATCGGGCTCGGGAAAAACAACCCTGTTGTTGCTTATTTCCGGGCTGTTGAAACGGCAGCAGGGAGAGATCATTGTATGCGACAGAAAGCTTGACGATCTGAAGGGTGCGGAGCTCGACAGGTTCAGGGGAAAGAATATCGGAATAATTTCAGGGCAACCTCCAATATTTATTCCTAATTTCAATATTCAGGATAATCTGCTGCTTGCCCAGAGGCTGGGAACAGGTTCTGAGAATATAGAAAGAGTTTATATCCTGATGCATGAATTGGGAATTGCCGGAAAAGCCATGAATTTTCCTCACGAACTTAATCCCCTGGAAAGCAGGATCGTGACCATTATCCGTGCGGTAATCAACAGGCCGCGGATCATTCTTG
>DATDPY010000361.1:0-12619 GCA_035292565.1 Cyclobacteriaceae bacterium
GCGATCAGGTCGCCCTCATTACGCTGCATATGATAAATATCGTACAAGATTTTGCAGGAGGGACTGTTAACAGCCCTGCAAATCATGAAGCTTTGTTGTGATGTCCTTAAAAACAGATCGGGATTATCACTCAGTGGCTCAAGAACCATAATAAGTCCGTGAGGCTCGAAAATTTCCGCGCCCTTTCTCAAAGTATTGATCACATTTGACGTCTGAATGCCTATTTCCAGGCTACGGTCGAAATATCCTGGCACCACGGTCATCCATTTTGCGTTGCATCGTTTTGCGACCTCAACGGCTGTCCGGCATGCCTTGAGAAAGGAATCATGAAATTCCTGCTTTCCTGTTGTTAGTGAAGTCTTCCAGTTGTCCCCGGCGTCGACAACGAAAACTCCCATTACCATACCAAGCCTGGCAAGCTCCTTTCCTATTTTTTCCTGAACTTCCGGAGTTCTCCCCATCATCCCGTTATCTTCAATAGCCATGAATCCTGTATCCGACATGAATTTAATCTGGTCGATGATATCCTTGCCGGCATGGTTCACAAACATTCCGTCATGTGGGGCGTAGAGCATATTAAAATTGAAATCCCATGGTTTATTAATAAATCCGGGTTTCGGAAATGATCCGCCAATAGCCTGTCCAAATGCCGCCACGGTCAGGGCTGAACTTCCCGTAAGCAGGCCTTTTTTCATAAAACTTCTTCTTTTCATACCGATAACAATTTATTATCCAAAAAATACCGAATTAAAATAAACATTATTCCCGAATCGCGCCGTTTACCCTGTCGAAAATAATGAATTGTAATGTATATTTATAAGCGGAATTTTTATGAGGTGGATTTTCATCTTGTTTTTTTACCTGTGGCTGCCATTAAATGAAGGTTTTTGCCAGGCAGGGACCGATCTCCGGAGGAATGAATATGCGCATGGCCAGATGGGGACTGTATTTAAGATCATTTGCTTTGCCCCGGAATCCCTGAAAACCGACAGCATTGTTCACCATGCATTTTCAATCCTGGATTCCCTCAATCTGGTTCTCAGCGATTATTTGCCTGATAACGAGCTGAAACATTTATGCCAGAAATCGAGCAGCGGGGCCTATATCGATGTTAGTGATGTCATGTATGAAGTAGCCAAAATAAGCCTCCGGTGGGCAAAATTTTCACGGGGAACATTCGATATCACAGTCGGACCGTATACCCAGCTTTGGCGCAGGGCAAGAAGACAGGAGAGGCTGCCGGATGAAAACAGGCTCAAAAATGCATCCGGAAGCGTTGGTTACAGGTTCATGAAGTTGAATCATGATAAAAAACAGATATTGTTGAAAAGAAGGGGAATGCAACTTGATTTCGGGGGGATTGGCCAGGGATATGCAGTGGATCGGATTTATGCGTATTTAAAGAGTCAGGGAATACCGATCTGCCTGGTCGACGGGGGAGGGGATATATATGCAGGTGACCCGCCCCCCGGAGAACCGGGATGGAAAATCGGTATTGAGAGTCATGAAGAAAAGGAAGAATACCATTATATATCCAACATGTCGATTTCCACTTCAGGCGATCTCTACCAGTATATTGAATATGAAGGAACCAGGTATTCCCATATTGTGGATCCGAAAACAGGCTTGGGCGTAACTACCCCAAGAACTGCAACGATCATTGCCCCAGATGCAGTTACATCCGATGTACTGGCTACTGTGGTTTGCATAACAGGCCCGACGAAAGGATTCCGGTGGCTGAAAAAGCTGAAGGGTATAAGAGCCCTGGTTACGGAATTGGAGGATGAAAATATCCGCAGGTTTGAACTGGGAAACTTTGATTTTACAAAATAATAACTGCCGGGAATCACCCCGGCAGTTTTATGTATCAGTTATTTTAGATAACCTTTGTTACACCCGGAACTGCTATGGTATAAAATCCGTTTGCATCGGGTTTTATCGGAGCATCGGAGGCCCACGTTAGTGCATCGGGAGCGAGTTTAATATCAGAATTCAGGGCTTCATCCCAGGAAAGCTCTTGCCCCGAGTAGGTGGCCATCCGGCCCATGATGGCTGTCATCGTACTTTTTGCACCATTTTCGAGGTCGTTGATGAATTCTCCCTTAGAAATAGCCGCGAAAAGTTCATCGTGTTCCACCTGGTAGGGATTGGGATCATCCTTGTCGCGATGTTTCCACAAAATATTGCCTTTCAGGTCATAAATGGTACCCGAGCTGTCGGCTCTGCCTTTGGTCCCCGTGAATGATTCTGAAACGCGTTCCATACATCCCGGGATATGCCGGCACTGGCTGTTCATAATGGACCCATCGGCATAGGTGAATTCAACATAATGATGGTCATAAATCTCACCATATTCTTTGCCGGTGCGCACCTGCCGCCCTCCCATCCCCTGGGCTTTTGCAGGATAAGCCCCCTTAACCCAGTTCATTACGTCGATATTATGGATGTGCTGCTCGACGATATGGTCTCCGCAGAGCCAGTTAAAATAATACCAGTTCCTGAGCTGGTATTCCAATTCACTTTGACCAGACTGCCTGGGATTTACCCATACTCCGGAGCCATTCCAATATACCTGACCCGCAGTAATATCCCCAATCATTCCATCATGGATCCTTTTAATCAGTTCCCTGTATACAACCTGATAATGCCTTTGCAATCCAACCACCACATTCAATTTCTTCTTTTTTGATAATTCAGCTATTTCAAGCACCTTTCGTATGCCGGGAGAATCGGTTGCCAATGGCTTTTCTGTGAAGACATGCTTGTTTTTCTGGATAGCGTATTCCAGGTGCACAGGCCGGAAACCCGGTGGTGTAGTTAGAATTGCCACGTCACATTCATCAATCGCTTTTTTATAAGCGTCAAGGCCAACGAATTTTCGTGAGTCGGGTATGGCCACTCTTTTAACATTGGCCTCCTTCATAATATTGTTATAGCTCGAATCCAGCCTGTCTTTGAAGGCATCAGCCATGGCAACGAGCTGGACGTCCTGCGCTACACTCAAAGCCTGCACTGCTGCACCGGTTCCCCTTCCACCGCATCCTACCAGGGCTACTTTTATGGCTGCGGCACTTCTGGGGTTTGCGCTTAAATGCATCGGCATTGAACCCAGAACAACGGTTCCTGCCAATGCAGCCGATCCCTTCATGAAATCACGACGGGATAGTCTACTTTTTTTATTCATAATAGTATGATTTGGTTATAAAAAATTACTCATCGAGTGTTATCGACCAGAATAACTTCTGTTCTTCGGGGGTTGGATCTTTAAATGGCCTGACCACCCGGAACCCGACAAAGGGTGAATCCGTATTCCACCAAAAACTCTTTGGAATTTGCGGATCTCTTTGTTTCCACTTTTTCGGGTTTGAGGGAATCCGGGATGCACATCTCAGTTTATCGGCATCGTCATCATAGCTTCCACCTCTCACTGTTCTCGGGTCCAATTCTACCGGCTTTGACCAGGGGTTCATTACCGTGCCATCTTCCATTTTTGAATAATAATTACTGATATATTGATCCAGTGTCCATTCCGCTACATTCCCCATCAGATCATGAATACCCAGGGAATTGGGTTTCTTTTCACCTACCTTATGATAAACATAATCGCTATTGTTATAATACCAACCATATTCATCAAGGCTGGCCGGGTTGTCTCCGAAAGGATATGCGGTTTCAGATCCGGCCCGGCAGACATATTCCCATTCCGCTTCAGTGGGCAGACGGTAAAAATGACCCGTTTTCAGCGTGAGCCATTTGCAGAATTCAAGAGCGGCAAACTGTGTCATGCTGCCGGCAGGATACCCATATTTGCCCATGCCAAAGGAAGGATCTTCATACGGAGGGCTTGGCCTTGAAACGGCATCAGCCTCCTTATGCCTGTTGATGTCCTCATCGGCAGAAAGCAAAGAAAAATTGGTGCCCTGTTTATCCATGAACTGTTCATAAACGTCCCATGTCAGCTCGTATTTCATCATCCAGAATCCATCAACCTGGACCTCTCTCCGGGGTCCTTCATCGGTGGAATCACGCAAGGCCTCAGTTTCGGGGCTCCCTATCTTGAATTTTCCGCCCGGGACGGGTACCATGGAAATCGACAAAGCCGTACCCGGGATCAGCTGCTGATATTCGCCCGGTATTTCACGCGTCGTATCCTGTGACCTGGCCGGAAAGAAAGAAATGATGCAAATGAGAATTGAAATTATCGATAAGCGTATCATCTATAAACAGATTATTTCATTACATCGATCAAAATGTTAAATACGATCGTAACCTCTTCGCCGGTGGTTATCTGTCCGAAAAGTGCGGTCGGGGGTTCAATATCATATTCGGTCATATTCAGAGAGTAGCTTCCCTCAAACCTGAATGAATTTCCCTGAATTCTCTGGCTGCTTACATTAATCGTAACAGGTTTTGTTGAACCGGCTATAGTCAGATCGCCGGTAACGGACAAGCCGAATTTCCCGGTAGCATTATCGGTGATTCCGGTAATATTATTTTCCTTAACAACAAATATAATATTCGGAAATTCTTCTGATTTAAGGGCATCATAAGTCTTCCCATCCATAACAGGCCCGCGGCCGCTTTCTATACTTTTAACCGGAACTTCAAGTCTTAGCTTGTCGACAAGTTTTCCGTTCTTTGGCAGGTTCCTGTCGCCTGCAGCCTTCATTAAACTGAATTCTCCATTGATCGTATTTGCCTTGCTTGTCCAGTCGTGGATATTGGATGTGCCCTGGATGCTCAGGACACTCTCGGGGTTTATCCCGTACCTGACCTGGGCGTTGAGATCGCCGATAATTAAAGTTATGAGAACAAAAAAAACCGTTCTTTTCATTTTCTCCCAAGTTTGAAAAATAATAAGAACAAATATCAGGCCCAAATATAAAATATTATGGATACAATCCCCCAATGACGCCCGTATTACCTGTTTTTATCTGCCTGCCGTGTCTTTATTTCGGGATGATTTCCGTCCGACCCATGCAAAGAATCTTATTATTACGGTGAGCAGGTATAACGATGAACCCGCAATCAGGATGGCATCCCAGTCCTTATACCATTTATCAAATAAAACACCATAAATCAGGACAAGGATCAATATGCCGCAACCGGATAAAAACCAATAATACAATTCATTCTTAAGAAAATTCCGCAGTCCGGTCATATCGTATAATTAAAAAATAAATTTAAATATAACACCTTAATGTTTTAAAATACACCTGATTATGATCGTAAAAATAAAACTCCGAAGGATCTAAGGAGCATCCTTCCCGGCCAAAGTAACTCAATAAAAATTTGAATCAGCATAAAGCGTCATTGGTAAAATTTAATTGGAATTAAGTATTTTGCCGTAAATAATTCACACGGATTATGCGTCTCTTGTTGCATATTTTCCTCGGGGTATTTATCCTGTCGATCCAGACCGGTTTCGGCCAGACTAATAAAACCCTGAAAATCAAGGCTGGTGATATCATCAATGAAATTGAAACTGAAATAATAACCTGGCGACACCATTTACACCAGTACCCCGAATTATCAAACCGGGAGTACAAAACCTCGGAATTTATTGCTGGAAAGCTAAGGGAATTCGGTCTTGAGGTTAAAACAGGCATTGCACACACGGGAGTTGTAGGGATTTTGAAAGGAGGCAAACCGGGCCCTGTCATTGCCCTGCGAGCAGATATGGATGCCCTGCCTGTCACTGAAAGGGTCGAAATTCCATGGAAGTCTTTGGAGAAGGCGGAATATAATGGCCAGGTCACAGGCGTAATGCATGCCTGTGGCCACGACATTCATATGGCCGTGCTGCTGGGCACAGCCAATGTGTTGTCGGGGATGAAACAGGATCTGGGCGGCACGATAAAGTTTATTTTTCAACCTGCTGAGGAGGGTGCGCCTGCGGGGGAAGAAGGCGGCGCCGAGTTAATGGTCAGGGAGGGCGTATTAAATGATCCTGATGCTGAAGCGATCTTCGGGCTCCATGTAAATTCACAATTAAAGACGGGAATGATTAGCTATAAGCCTGGAGAAATAATGGCGGCGGTGAACAGTTTCAGGATTATTGTACATGGCAAACAGACCCATGGTTCAACTCCATGGACAGGAATTGATCCTGTTGTTACCTCAGCCCAGATTATAAACGCTTTGCAGACCGTGGTGAGCCGTCAATCCGACCTCACAACCGGACCGGCGGTAGTCTCTGTCGGGGCCATCCATGGCGGCATAAGAAGCAATATCATACCCGAACAGGTGGAGATGATCGGCACGATCCGCACTCTTGACAAGGCAATGCGGGAAAAAATACTTGAAGATGTTCGGAGGACCGTCATCAAGGTTGCCGAGAGCCAGGGGGCAACGGCAGAAATAACAATCGATAAGGGATATCCAGTTACCTACAATGATCCTGACCTGACCGGGAGGATGCTTTCATCTCTGCAGGAAGCTGTTGGGAAGGAAAATACAATAATTCGTAAGCCCATGACCGGCGCCGAAGATTTCGCATATTACCAGCAAAAAATCCCCGGAATGTTCTTCTTTCTTGGAGGAATGCCTGAAGGCGCAAAACAGGAAAACGCCCCTCCGCATCACACGCCGTCATTTTACGTGGATGATTCCTGTATAAAGAATGGGATTAAGGCTTTTTGTTACTTAGTTTTAGATTATGAAATGAAATTTCGATGAGTTTTTAGTTATATTGTATCAAAGAAGCAAAATACGAAATGCTATACGGTCTATAAATAAGGGGAATCGTATATGTTATAAGGTTATCATGTTATCTTATTTTTAAACCTATATTATCTTTTTATTATGAATTGCTTTTTTTGATCAATCGCATTAATTGACCAGGGAATTGCATTAGATTTGAAATCACGATAATTCTCTTATAAAAATACATATGGGCCTTAATCAGATTTTTCAATTTATTGTTCCAAAGGACAAAAAATTCGCCGTGATGTTTCTTAACGCATCGGAGAATCTTGTTACCGCTTCCGAATACTTAAAGACTCTCATCAGGGAGTATGAAAGCGGGAAATTGGATGAGTATGTAAAAAAAATCTATGAAAAAGAGTTGGAAGGCGATAAAATAACCCGGAAAATCTACGATGAGATCAACCGGACCTTTATTACACCCTTCGACCGGGAAGACATACATAGATTGGCTAAAAATATTGATGAGGTGGTAGACCTGATAAACCGCATAAGCCAGGATATCAAATTATTCAAACCGAAAGAGTTATTACAATCGTGTGTTGAGCAATCCGATATCCTTCATCTCTGTGCCGTAGAGATAAACGACGCGATGAAATATATCGGAGAGTTGAAAGATTACAGCCATATCATGAATGCCTGTAAAAAAATCAGCGAATTGGAAAGTCAGGCGGATGAGATAAACCATAAAGCAATATCCAATCTTTTCAAGAAGGAAAAAGATCCCATTGAACTCATCAAGCTTAAGGATATTCTGATCAGCCTTGAAAGAGCTGTGGACAGATCTGAAAGAGTGGCTGACATATTGCAGGTGGTTATTTTGAAAATGGTATAATCTTAATCTATGAGCCTGTTTATTATTTCACTTGTGTTTTTAGCTTTATTGTTTGATTTTCTAAATGGCATGAACGATGCGGCTAATTCAGTTGCCACTATTGTATCGACAAAGGTATTATCTCCATTTGCGGCTGTATTGTGGGCTGCCTTTTTTAATTTCATCGCCGCATTTGTTTTCGGTGTTCATGTAGCCAACACGATCGGGAAAGGGATCATTGAAACCCATGTAATAAATGAATATCTGATCCTTGCAACCTTACTTGGAGCCATTATCTGGGTTTATGTATGCACGCACCTCGGTTTACCTATCAGCGTTTCCCATGCCCTTGTCGGCGGTTTGGTCGGGACCGGTTTGTTGGTTGGAGGACAGGACGTAATCATAACATCGGGGGTATACAAGGTTCTTCTTTTTATTATACTTTCTCCTGTCATAGGATTCATTCTTTCGTATTTTCTGATGGTAACGACCATCTATGTTTTTCGAAGGACCCAACCCAACAAAGTGGATAAGGGTTTTCGATACCTGCAGTTATTGTCGTCCGCCATTTTCAGTTTAGGCCATGGGACCAACGATGCCCAGAAAACGATGGGGATCATCGCCGTATTATTATTCACCACCGGTCATCTGGGTTCTGAATTTCACGTTCCGATGTGGATTGTTTTATCCGCCCATACAGCAATAGCCCTTGGCACATTATCCGGAGGATGGAAAGTAATAAAGACCCTGGGCATGCGGCTTACTGAACTGAAACCTGTGCATGGATTTTGCGCTGAGACTGCCGGTGCGATCGCGATCATCGGGGCTTCATTCGCCGGAATTCCGGTCAGCACAACCCATACAATTACCGGATCGGTTGCAGGTGTTGGCGTAGTAAAACGGGTCTCTTCGGTTCGATGGGGGATTGCCGGAAATATAATTGTCGCCTGGATCCTGACGATTCCGGGCACCATGGCCTTGTCTGCAGGGATTTACTGGTTGATTTTGAAATTCATCTGATCTTTTCTACTCTCCTCTTCTTTACATAATTTACCGGACTACGGAGGAGTGGAATATACCCAAATTACTGAATCGACTCAATAAACTTACTGTCATGCCAAAACCTCATTCATATGTGGCAATCCAAACCTTTTTAAAGTATTAAAGTGAGACTTGACTGCGGCAAAAAAGGTCCTGTTTTCCATGTAAGGTACTCTGAATTCTTCCGCAGTCTGCTTTACGATCGCGGCGATTTTAGGATAATGTACATGGCAAATCCTTGGAAAAAGATGGTGTTCGACCTGGAAATTCAGGCCGCCCACATACCATGAAATGAGTTTATTCTGCCGCGAAAAATTCACAGTCGTATTCATCTGGTGGATAGCCCATTCATTCTGGATCGTGCCGGTATCATCAGGCAAAGGATGACTTGTTCCTTCAACGGTATGGGCGAGCTGAAATACGAACGAGAGTATGATACTTCCGACAAAATGCATGATCAGAATCCCAAGCAACACCTGGTGCAACGCCAGGCCGAAAAAGAAGACTGGGACGAATACCATAGCGAAAGCATAAATAAGCTTGTTGGAAATGATCAGAAGGAGCGTCAGTATACTCTGACTCCTGGTGTTTTTATTCAGTCCGTTGCGGGTATACTTCCTGAACTGGATTACATCCTTGGCCATAACCCAATAAATGGTCATCAGCCCGTAAAAGAAAACCGCATAAAACGGCTGGAACCTGTGAAAGGGTTTTACTTTCGTATGAGGTGAGAATTTAAGGACAGCCCTGTCCTGGATATCTTCATCCATACCGGAAATATTCGTATAGGTATGATGAAGAATGTTATGCTGAAGTTTCCAGTTGAATACCGCACCGCCGACAAGGTTCAGCGTATGTCCCATGATATAGTTCACCACATCGTTGGAGGAATAGGCGCCATGGTTTGCATCGTGCATCACGCTCATCCCGATCCCAGCCACCGCAGCTCCCATGAAGATCCAGATGCCGGCTGCGATGATAAAGGGAGGATTAAACAGTACCAGGAAAATAAAAGGCAGAATGTATGCGGCCAACAATACGACTGACTTCGTTACCATTACGGCATTTGCATGCTTGGAGATGTTATTTACCTCAAAATATTCGTCAACGCGTTTTCTCACGGTGGAAAAGAACTCGTTCTTTTGGGTAGGCGAGAACTTTACCAGGGTTTTTAAATCCGTTATCATAATAAATAATAGTTAATGTGTGTGAGGTATTCCAAAAGACATCGATCGATGGAGCGGCAACAGGTGCAGAAATAATCTCCTTTTTCCCGGTAATAATCCTGCAATATACGCGATTTTTTTGCTAAAATCAAAATATCCCCTCGATAAATGACCTGACAAATTTTATATTAGATTTTTTCCCGGATAAAATTGAATTTCTTGCTTTTTAATTTTTCTTTTTTTTTAATTGACGGCTTCCATTGATTCAAAACACTTCCTGATTTCCTATGAATTACTACCTGATCACGCTGAGGATACTTCATATCGGCCTGGGAATCCTGTGGGCCGGCGCCATAATGACCTTTGCGCTATTCATTATTCCGACATTGAACTCGATGGGAGCCGAAGCCGGTAAATTTATGACAGCATTGAACAAGGTGGCGCGTTACCCCATGTTCATGAGCATTATTGCCACCCTGACAATTGTAACCGGATTCCTGTTATTATGGAAAATATCAGCGGGCTTCAATAGCATTTGGATGTCGAGCCATTATGGGATAACCATGAGCACAGGCGATGTTCTGGCATTGATAGCCTATAGCTTTGATATAACCATCGTCATGCCCACATCCGTTAAGCTGGCGAAAGCAGGGGCGGAATTTGCAGCGTCAAATACCCCGCCAACACCCGGGCAAATATCAATAATGACAGGATACCGGAAAAGGATCCAGAAAGTAACGGGATTGGTGGCACTTTTAATCGCATTAAGTGTTGTTTGCATGGCGATTGCCCAGTATGTTTAAAATACCAGCCTGATAGAGGGACGCTTATAAGACAACATATCCTGACTCCAGCGTTAAGCCGACAGTTGAATAAATACAGCCTAAAGAAGACGGTTTAATGTTGAACCACTGACTGCCTCCGCGACCGGTTAAATATGACCAGATCGAAATCCCTTCTGAAATTCAGCACGATTATTGTAATTTGATATTAAAATTGGTTTAATATCGCATTTTAAATACTATGACCATGTTGAAAAGAATAATAACAATATTATGCGTTGTGGCAATTCCATTTTCAATGATCCGGGCCCAGGACAAGGCCCTGAAGATCGGATATACGAATCTGGATTACATATTAAGTCAATTGCCGGAGTATAAAGAAATCGAATCTGAAATTTCAAATTATCAAAAGCAGCTCCAGGCGCAGCTTGCTTCGAAATACCAGGAATTCCAGGCACAGGTAGATGATTACCAGACCAAGGCACAGTCAGGGAACATGACGCCTGACGACATGAAAAAAAGAGAGCAGGAGCTCACTGAAATGAGGGATTCCATCAATAAATTTCAGGGCGATGCCGATTCATCGATCCAGAAAAAATCTGCTGACCTGCTCCAGCCTGCGTATGATAAAATTTTAAAGGCGATCCAGGAATTCAGTGTTGAAAATGGTTACACGTATATCCTTAGCAATTCGGCGGGGGCAATGCCTATATTGCTATATGCCGACGAAAAATCAGACGTGACTGACGGAGTGTTGCGGAAGCTGGGTATTGAACCATCCACGGAAAAATAGAAGTCCTTCGTTATAGGGCTTCTGGCGCTGAAATGTATGTCGAGAGGTCAGGCAATTTAGAAGACGTTGTAGCGAGAAGGGGAATTGAACCCCTGACCTCAGGGTTATGAATCCTGCGCTCTAACCAACTGAGCTACCTCGCCGGGAAAATTTTGATCAACTTTTACTCTGTTGTCCATACCTATTCACGCATGTTGGCGGACCCTCAGAACGCAAACATACGATCCATGTCTTTTTCCGGCAATGAAATATTCCAAATTTTTGTTTAATTCTAATTTTATTCTATATTCAGCGCATTGGAATTACATCAAGTCGATCATGGCCGGTTTCAAGTTTGAAAAAGAATATGAATTTAACGCTTCCCGCAGAATGCTTTTTCCATATGTATCGACTGCAGGGGGATTGTCGCAGTGGTTCGCAGACGATGTTACTATAGATGAAGACAAGGTGTTCCATTTTATCTGGGAAGGAGACCGCCACAGGGCGAAACTGGTCGCTCAGCGCGCTAACAGCTTTGTAAAATTCGAATATATCGATGACCCAGTGAATGATGATAATGCCTTCACGGAAATAAAGCTTGATGAAAATGAATTAACCCAAACGGTTTTCCTTAAAGTGTTCGACTATACCGATAATGTTGATGCCGAAGAGGCGGGTGAATTATGGGATCACCTGATCCAAAACCTGAAAGAGATTGTTGGCGGATGATCCTGAAAAAGGGTAAATTCGTTACCTGGGATTTCATTCGCAATGAAAAAGCTTGATAAACTCATTGTCACCTCGTTTATTGGCCCGTTTTTTCTCACCTTTTTCGTGGTCATCTTCATTCTGTTGCTCCAGTTCCTGCTCAGGTATTTTCAAGACCTTGTGGGCAAAGGACTCGGCCTGACCATCTATGCAAAGCTGCTGGGTTATTTCAGCATTAACATGACACCCAGTTCATTCCCGCTTGCCGTGCTGCTTTCCTGCCTTATCACTTACGGGAACCTCGGAGAACATTCCGAGCTTAATGCCATAAAAACCTCTGGGATACCTATGACCCGGACCCTCGTTCCGATATTTATCATAAGCATTTTTCTGATGGTCGTTGCGTTTATCTCCAATAATTATATAGTACCCAAGGCAAACCTGAAAGCGTATAGTCTTTTATGGGATATAAAAAACAAGACTCCTGCCCTGAATCTGAAGGAGGGCGTTTTTTACGGCGATATTCCCGGGTACCAGATCAAGGTTGCCAGGAAATACCCCGATGGCAAATCACTCAAGGATGTGATTATATATAACCATTCGAAATCTTCCGGGAATACCGAGGTCACCC
>DATDPY010000362.1:0-6487 GCA_035292565.1 Cyclobacteriaceae bacterium
GACGATAGATATTGAGATATGGGATATTCGATATTTTCGAATTCGTTATAATAGAAAATGATCATTGTTTAGTGTTACGGAAATCAAACATAGAGCCACTATGTGATATCAAATATCAAATATCGAATATCAAAAATCGGGTATCATGAACTTATATTATGCCATCGGCGGAGGGCTGGGGCATCTGGCCAGGGCACAGGCATTTTTACTTATGCAGGGTATCGAAGATTTTAAAGTGATCACGGCATCGCCTTTCGCATCAATGTATTTCAGCCCCCGTCGCCTGATCCTGGTTCCGGAAGAACTCGAAAGGAGTCCGAATTCTCTAACCGTTTATTTACAGGAAATCATTGCCGGCTCCGGGGCGCGGTCGGTATACCTGGATGCTTTTCCTCTGGGTATTCTCGGGGAACTTAATGGAATAGACTGGGGAAGCAGGAGTTTGTATTATGTAACCAGGCGGATGAAATGGCAAAAATATTCAGCCAAGGTAAGGTCAGACATTAAATTCGATTGCACTTTTCTTCTCGAGCCTCCCGACGACGGGCATAGGAACTTTATCAATAATTCATCCGGTGAAATCAAAGAAACCAGACTGACCTATCCCCATCATGCGGCAGGTAAGAACGCAGTTCTTGCGAAGCGAAGCAAAAGACAGAAATGGCTGGTCGTTCATTCGGGCCCGGTTAAGGAAGTAAGCGCATTGCTGGCCCGTGCAAGGAAGGATATCGGAAAAGATAATGCCGATCCGATGTTGTATATCATAACACAAGAATCTGATATTCATGATCCTTCCATAAGTATTATGAATCTATGCCCGGCGCATGGATATTTTAAGTATGCCGACAGGATATATTCCGGATGCGGATTCAATATCATGATGCAGACAAAACCGTACCGGGATAAGCATCATTTTTTCCCGTTCGAAAGGAAGTATGATGATCAGTTCTGGAGAGCCGAAAAAGCCAGGAAAGATTAGGGATAGATGTGATATCGGATATTTGATATTAAATATTTGATAGTAGATATTTTCATTCCGTTATACGACGTGATTTCTGGCTTTTATGAATCATCCCTGAATGTTTTGATACTCGTTACAAAAATACTGATCAACTGATTGTTGTGGTTTGAAATATCGATGATCTTAACTGAAAAATCGATTAAACGTTCCTCTAATTCAATCCTGTTCATAGCTGGTAATTAATTGTTGAAACGTGATTAAATATCTAATATCAAATATCTAATATCTGATATCAAATATCAACAGGTATTTAATAAAAAAGGAGACCATCGATCTCCTTTCCTAATGATATTCCTTTAAAGATTACTTCTTCAATAATCCATCCGCCTTCGCAATATACTTGATCAGGTCCACAACCTTGGTGGAGTAGCCCCATTCGTTATCGTACCAGGCAACCAGCTTGTGGAAGGTTGGATTCAGTTGTATTCCCGCACCGGCATCGAAAATGCTCGTCCTCGAATCTCCGTTAAAATCGGTGGATACCACGTCGTCTTCCGTGTACCCGAGGATGCCTTTCAGGGTCGTTTCGGAAGCTTCCTTCATGGCTGCCTTGATTTCCTCATAGGTGGCGGGTTTCTTGAGGCGGACAGTGAGGTCGACTACAGAAACATTAGGTGTAGGCACCCTGAAAGACATACCGGTAAGTCTGCCATTGAGTTCAGGAATGACTTTTCCTACGGCTTTGGCTGCCCCTGTGGAGGAGGGGATTATATTCTGGGCTGCCCCGCGGCCCCCTCTCCAGTCTTTCTTGGATGGACCGTCAACGGTCTTTTGGGTAGCCGTGGTGGCATGAACCGTGGTCATCAGTGCTTCCTCAATTCCCCAATTGTCGTTCACAACCTTTGCCAGGGGGGCAAGACAGTTGGTCGTACAAGAGGCATTCGAAACATAATTCATGCTCTTGTCATATTTGGTATGGTTAACCCCCATTACAAACATGGGAGTATCGTCCTTGGAGGGTCCGGTCATGATTACCTTTTTTGCTCCGGCTTTGATATGGCCTTCCGCCTTATCCTTCGACAGGAAGAGGCCGGTTGCTTCGGCGATATAAACCGCGCCTATGGCGTCCCATTTCAGGTTGGCGGGATCTTTTTCGGCAGTCACGCGGATCGGTCGTCCATTAACAACGAGGGAACCATCCTTCACATCCACGCTGCCCTTAAAGGAGCCGTGTGTGGAGTCATATTTCAGCATATAAGCGATATAATCGGCATCTAGGATATCGTTAATGCCAACCACTTCCACATCGGGGTCATTCTCAGCTACGCGGAACACCAGTCTTCCGATCCTTCCAAAACCGTTTATTCCGATCTTAACTTTAGACATTTTTATAAAAGTTTTAGTTAGTAAAAAATAATGCTCAAAATTATACCTGGGGAATCCCAAAATCAACCTTTACAGACCTTGTTTTTATTAATTTATATAAGTAAAAGGTTAATTTTTCAGGATATTGGTTTTGTTAAAAATCGGCGACGGCCTATATTTGCACCACCTTTTTCAGGCAGCAGTGCGTTTAAATCGAAATATGGGGTGATATGACCTGAAAAAAGGTAAAAGTTAATTGAGATTACCGCTTTTATATCCTGCTCGGTTCGTCTAGGGGTTAGGACACAAGGTTTTCATCCTTGCAACAGGGGTTCGATTCCCCTACCGAGTACAACCCGTGTTTAATGCCCTCAATTAAGGGCATTTTTTTTATGTGTGGGCCAGAAAATGAGGCAGATGGGGGTAGCATAAAATACATTTTCGATAGTAATATATAAGTTCTCCTCTTCCTATAGTAATTCTTTACTTAAATTGGAAATCTGAATAAATAATACAATTACAGGGACCTGTTTAAATCATGAAATCAATTTTTTACGTTTAGGAAGTAATATAATTTTTATTGTATTACTCATCCTTCTGATTTCTGCACAAGATTCATTTTGCCAGGAAATGAACGATTCAATTCAACGTAGGAACTCATCTAAAAATTCCATACATGGAACTGCAGGAATATCCACATACTTAGTTTACCATATAAATTATGAAAGAAGGATATTTTCTTTTCCTGATAACGCAGTTAATTCAATTAACCTGATGATTGGATATGGGAATTTCCTAAGCCTAAATGGATCCGGGGATATGGTTTTAATCAGCTCAAATTTTATTATGGCACGGAGCAAGCATCATTTCGAAATCGATGCCGGAATTGATTACCGGTTTAATATGCAAGCATTTATACCTGGAGAGAGTGTCTGGCCATTATTCAATCTGGGATATAGATACCAGAAAGATAAAGGTGGTTTACTTTTTCGGACGGGAATCGGGTGGCCTGATGGTCTTTTTCTCGGCTTAGGTTTTACTTTTTAACCTGAATGAACCATGTATCTTAGCCCCCTGAATTCTACAAGCATTCTCAGGATATCTGTAGCTGAGACCTTGAATAACAAATCGATATATTAAGGTTCAATTCCTGCAGGGAGTACGTTTATGCCCATAATGAACGTATACAAATCCGTTCTTAAAGAACAAATACAGGCTTTAACCGTTTATCAATTAAGCAATCGTTGGATCTCCGCTTCTGAATCGGCAATCAGCCTTTTGTAGAATTATTTTTTTTTGAATTCAACTTATCCATTAATAATGAATCCACGATTGGAAACCTTCCGGAACCAGCTCAATGAGGTCCGTCCCGAACTCATGAAAAAACAAAATGTAGTGGCAACCGGCATCGGCTATAAGTTAGTCGGCGGGAAGCCCACCAAAGATCTGTCCATCGTCTGTTCGGTAGAAATTAAAAAAACAAAGGAAAGACTTAGCGCGAATGACCTGGTGCCACCCCTGATCGGCAGCCTGCCTACCGATGTAAAACCAGTCGGCTTATTACGGGCATTCCAGGATCCCAGGGAACGGTACAGACCTGCGCCGGGAAGCGTAAGCATCGGTCATTACCAGATCACGGCCGGCACATTGGGCTGCCTGGTGAAAAAAGACGGCATCACTTATATATTGTCCAATAATCACGTACTCGCCAACAGCAATGAAGCGTCGCCTGGCGACCCCATCCTCCAGCCCGGTCCTTACGACGGCGGCAGCCTGACGAACGACCAGATTGCCGTGCTGAGTGAATTTATCCCGATAACCTTTGAAGAAGATGACAAGGACTCATGCAAGATCGCAAGCTTGTCGGCATCCATTTTAAACCAATTAGCCAGGTTAATTGGGAGCAGGTCAAGGCTTCGTGTTTACCGGGTTCAGCAGGCGGAAAATCATATCGACTGTGCAATCGCTAAACCATTAAATCCCGAAGATGTAATCAATGAGATCCTGGGTTACGGAAAAATCAGCGGTGTCAGGGCAGGGGAGCTGGAGATGGGTATTAAAAAAAGCGGCCGGACGACGGGACTTACATCAGGTACAATTGAACAGGTCGACGTTAGCGCCCGGGTAAGCTATGGAGCAAATAAGACGGCCCTTTTTACCGATCAACTTCTGGCCGGGGCGATGAGCCAGGGAGGCGACAGCGGCTCGGCCGTACTGACTGATGATAACTACCTTGTCGGACTGTTGTTTGCCGGCAGCGAGACAACAACCATCATAAACAGGATTGAAAATGTATTCAGCGCCCTGCAAATTTCCTTACCATGATTTCACCGGAAAAGTCTATATTGAATATAGATTAATATATTTAAAGTGACTTTACCATGAATGATCTGACAGGCAAGGCGGTGGCAGTGAAAAAACGATATGAGAAACAATGGCTTGGTATTTCCGGTGTAACTGCTGTCGGCCTGGGGATGATTAATAACAAGCCCGGTATCATTATCTCCATTGAACGGGATGCCGAAAAAATGAGGGCCCTGATTCCGGCTGACGTGGAAGGCATTCCGATTGAAATAAGGTTATCCGGAAACCTGAGTGCTTTATAATAGATAATAATGCAAATTGCCTGGTAAGTTATATTGAAATCAATTGAACATATATTCCATTATAACACTCTTATTATAACGCGATAAGGATTGATGAAGGAATCTGTAGTTGAAATTAATGAAGAAATTGGGTTTCAGGCTTTCTATTTCCGGGTGAATATTGAGAAATAGTTATAATTCTCTTTAACCGGTTTCCCGGAAAGAAGGTCCGATAGCCACACTTTATACTTTTGTTGATACCGGCGGGATAGGTATTCAGCAGTTGCTTTTCTTACATCCACTATAATAATTTCCGGATAATTTTGTAACTCAAAAACATTTGTATTGACTGCATCCTTTTTCTTTTCTCCATTCACTTCCAAAGAAGGTCCATCAATAAATACCAAATCGAAGTTTCCTTCAATTTTGATGTCATATTTGATTTCATTCGGAATTGAATCACCAATGAATTTCTTTAAGGCCGATATAACCTCTATTTTGTCGTTTTTATCATAGTTTATTAAGCTTTTCGTATTGGACACCCATTTCTCATCTTCATCAATACTCAGAAGTCTTCTATTTTCATTTTTTCGTACATAATCAGCAAATATTACTGTTGAAGATCCGCTGCCTAATTCCAATATGCTATTTGGTTTGTGGTTTGAAATAAGTTGTTTTAAATGCCAAAGTTTGTAAGCCTGAAAATCATGTTTTAAACCCCCTGATTCACGAAATTTTTTTACAATTTCATCGATTTCAATATATTCCCCGGCATGATTTGTCCGATGTAAATAATGTGCATTTTTTATGCTTACATCTCGTTGATGATTATTTTTAACTTTTCTTTTCCTTTTGTAATCATTAACGCGAAGAATAATTTTTTGAAGTAGTTTCACGAGGTAATCTGCACTTTTTGTTTATATAAAAAATAAAAGGAATTTAAAATGCTAATTACTATATAATAATCCATTTATTCAAAAATATGGCGATCCATATGCGTTTAATAATTAATTAAAGCTTTCGTAAATGAAAGGTAACCTTGAATGCACGAGCCTCCACACACCCACACCCACACTCACACTCACACCCTCTACTCCTAAAAGAGACTGATTTATTTCAGGATAAATACAATGTAATTGCCCGTTCCCTAAACTATTTATATGCTTCCACATGCACATTCTTAACCGCCCTGCCTGAAGGATCATTCAGGTTTTGCAAAGATTTATCCCAGGCTAGCGCCTCCGGAGTGCTGCAGGCTACGGAAGGGACCGAAGGCACACAGGCCGCGGCGGAATCTGAAGGAAAATATTCGCTGAAAATGGTCCGATAAAAATATTCTTCCTTGGATTGCGGAGGGTTGATCGGGAACCGGAACTTTGCGCTATCCATTTGAGTATCCGTTACTTTTTCGGATACGATACTCTTCAGCGTGTCAATCCAGTTATAGCCTACGCCATCAGAGAACTGTTCCTTCTGCCTCCACGCAATGCTTTCCGGAAGGTAATCCTCAAAGGTTTTCCTCAGGATCCATTTTTCCATGCGGTCCTTTCCGGCCATTTTATCGGCTGGGTTCAGC
>DATDPY010000363.1:0-2550 GCA_035292565.1 Cyclobacteriaceae bacterium
GAAGCTTTCCGGTTATGGATTAAAAAAGGGGCGGCATTTCCCTGGGAGAGCAGGGAAGTCCCCAGCGCGGCCATGGAGGCTTGTTTCAGGAATTTTCTGCGTCTGGACATGTGTAAAATTTGGAGAAAGATCGGGTAAAGAATTGAAAAATTTCCTGTCAGATAAGACCGGGGGTGATTTTTTTTGAGCGGAAAACGGGATTCGAACCCGCGACCCTTAGCTTGGGAAGCTAATGCTCTACCAACTGAGCTACTTCCGCTTATACCTACAAATGTGGCGAAATTTATCCAATTGATCGATGGTCTACATAAAAAACGGCAGACCTGTCAGAAAATTCAAGTAATAAACTTCTAGTCGGGCAGGCCCGCCTGACCTGGAAACACAGAATTTTTAGTCAGCAGGAGCTACCAGGTGAAGTGATTCCTCGTTATTATGAAAATTAAACCGATTGGAGCAAATGGTATATTTATAACTAACTTCGTTAAATTGGATTATTTGAACAGCAAGCCAGAAATGCAAGCAAGTAAGTTGTTATTTTGATTGGATGGAGGAATAGCTTGAATTACAGGTAACATTGCAGAGGTTAGGCATTTAAGGTGTTTTTCAGTTTATACCAAAGAGGGTTTTATAAATTACTAAGATCATGCCATGGTCCAAAGTGTTTTTATTT
This sequence comes from Cyclobacteriaceae bacterium, assembly GCA_035292565.1. GTDB lineage: Bacteria > Bacteroidota > Bacteroidia > Cytophagales > Cyclobacteriaceae > DATDPY01. The sequence continues at coordinate 671 of DATDPY010000363.1, forward strand.
AATAGCTGACCCAATAAAGAACAATTCAGCATGACAATAGGCAGATATTCATTCCAAAGGATCACTAAGGTTATATTTTTTTTAGGCTTCATAACCCTGGCTGATTATGGAATTTCTCAATCCACTACCTTTCAACTTGAAGGAAAAATAAATAATATCGAATCAGGGACCATTCAAATTTGGTACTCAAAGCAAGACTCCATCGTTATTAATGCGGAAGATTCTGTTCCATTAATTTCAGGAAAATTTGATATTAAGGGTCAATTGGCATACCCTGGCTTGATAATAATGTCACTGACGACGGATAAATATTATGAATCGGGTTGGTTTTACATTGATTCTGGTAAACAAACGCTGATCCTGGAAATTATTGAGGATCACTTGCAGGTAAAGTCTACTGGAAAAACTTTTAATGAATTTATAAGCAATTTTAAAAACCAGATGGATGCTTTCAAAAAAATGGAAAACGAATTAATAAACGAATATCACTTAACTTGGCCCCAATATTTGGATTACAGCTCCAGATATTCAGAACTGAATATTAATTATTTTCCAAGCAATTTTTTGTTGGATCACGAAGGAAAAATTGTTGCTAAAAACATTGCAGTTAATCAATTGGAGGAATTTTTAATGAAGAATCTGGATTGATATTTGTAAAAGGTCCATCCCGGACTTTCCTACAAGATCAGGATTGAGAAATGTGGTCCCGTGGCCTCGGGAGAGGATTAATGAGACTCAGGACTCTTCGGGCTGCACACTTTCAGTTTCCCTGAATCCAGGACAGCCTAACAGACTGATTTTCTTACTTGTCCTCGGATTTCGGTCACTCAGCCTTCCCGAATTTCCGACTGACCAACTGACCAACTGACAACTTTATCCCCCCTCAATTGTTTCCATCTTGTATTTTTGTAAAATATAAATTCTACCAGGAATGGATACAGTAGTAAAAAGCCCGGTCATGCTCTATACGGAGCAGACGCCGAACCCGGAAACCCTGAAGTTTGTGCTCAACCGGATCATTTACAAAGGAATAGCCGATTTTAAGCAGGCGGACCTGGCTATGCATTGGTCACCCTTTGCCAGCGCCCTCTTTGAATTTCCTTTTGTCAAAGGGGTGTATATCTGCAACAATTTTATCACCGTCACCAAGGAGAACAGTGTCGATTGGAACGACATCATGCTGGAGCTCAAGGAATACATCAAAGCCTATGTGGCTGAAAACAAACCGGTAATCCACGAAGGGTACCTGGAATACATGGAACAACAGGAAAGGGAAAATTCCACCATTGAATACAGTGCAGCGGATGCCGAACTGGTCAAAAGAATCAAAGACCTGATCGAAACCTATGTAAAACCCGCCGTAGAAATGGACGGGGGGAATATTGAATTCAAAGCTTACGATCAGGGAACCGTATATGTCATCATGCAGGGCGCCTGCAGCGGTTGCCCTTCCTCCACCGTAACCCTCAAAGCCGGCATCGAAGGCATGCTCAAACGAATGATTCCGGAAGTGAAAGAAGTGGTTTCCGAAATGGGTTAGCGGGTGGAGACTGCATTATTGCCTGAAGTAGAAATACTGGTACGGGAAACGGGTGAATGGATCCTTTCCCAGCAGCTTATTTTTTCGGCTTCCGATATCGAAGAAAAGAGCCTCAACAACCTCGTATCCTATGTCGACAAGACGGCGGAAAAAAAACTGGTGGAAGGTCTTCGGGTCCTTTGGCCGGGTGCAGCCTTTCTAACGGAAGAAGGCACCGTAAATTATCAGCCGGCTGAATGGGAATGGATCATCGATCCGCTCGACGGGACCACCAACTTTCTGCATCAGATCCCGGTTTATTGCATCAGCGTCGCCCTCCGCCGACGGGAAGAGATCGTCC
>DATDPY010000364.1:0-3130 GCA_035292565.1 Cyclobacteriaceae bacterium
TCCACCCTGGGTTTGAACAAAGCGTCGTGCAAAGCGGAGTTTATGTACTGTGCTGTTACACCCAGGGAAGTGTTTTCCCACCTTTCCACATGGGAAACTTCGCCTCCGGCAGTCATGATCGAAATGCTGGTCTTATCTTCCGGTTCCAGGCCGGCGGTGTTTAATGCCACCACGGAAGAGAGCGCCTGTCCATACTCAGCGGAATATCCCCCCGTGCTGAATACGGTGCCGCTGAAAAGTAAGGGTGAAAAACGCCCCCGGGTCGGAACATCCGGCATATTGGAAAAATAGGGTGATTGCACCGGAAGTCCGTCCATATACATTCCTGTTTCATAACTCTCTCCGCCCCTGACAAAAAGTTTGCCTGATTCACCCACTTTCTGCGAGCCGGGCAGGGAAGCCAGAGCGCCGAACACGTCGCCCTGTGCGCTTGGTGTAGTGGCAATATCGAAGGGTTTTAAAATTACCGATTTCTTTTCATCGCTCGCCTCGAAAGCGCCTGCCGTAATAACGACATGTTCGATCTCGGTAATGACAGGTTCAAGGATAATATCCAAAGATATATCTGAGCTCAGATCTATCTCGGTAGTGAAACTGGCATACCCGATATAACTTGCTACAAGCCGCTGCTTTCCCGCGAGGTTTGTCTTTAGGGTAAATCTACCATCCTGCCCGGAAGATGTCCCCTCATAGGTGCCTTCGAAATAAACGTTGGCCCCATAAACAACTTTGCCTTTATTGTCCATTACCGTACCTGAAACGGTAATCTGGGCATACATCGGCAAATGAAAAAAAATGATTAGCGCGGTAAATACAGGTCTCATTACAAAATAATAATTGAAACCCTAAATAACTGTAAAGATGAAAGGATTAAAAAAAATAATTGCCGAAGCGAAGAATTCGGTGGTTGAAATGCATTATTTGATGGATGGATATTATAAAGGCGATTCCTGGTTTGCCCGATTATAATCTTTAGGAGCTGTCAGGGCACTTGCCGGGCGGTGCATGGAGCTGACGGGGTATTTTTTTGAAAGTTGTTCTTCAGGCAAGTTGTCAGGCATTTTGTGCTTCCACCTTTTATGAGTCCACAGCCAAAGCTCCGGTTTCCTGCGGATACATTTTTCAATAAGCATTGTGAATTGCTCGGTGATCTCTCCATTCCCCGTTGCCGTTGGGCTACTGCAGAAGTCCGTAAAGGTGGCTACGTAGCGTCCCCTCCGGATGCGGTCAACCTCTGCATAAACAACGGGGATGTCGTATTTCCTGGCAATCCTTTCACAACCCATAAATACGGGAGTGTCCTGATTCAGGAATTCCATCCAGTACCCCTTGCTTGGCTTTGGGGCCTGGTCAGATGCCAGGCCGGTTGCAGATAAAATTCCCTCCCTGCGCTCTGCCTCAATGTTCTCGTACGTTTTTTTTGTCGGTACGAGATTCGTCCCGAACTTGCTCCTCGATTTTTGCAGGAAGGCTTCAAAAGCCTTATTGTTGAGCGGTTTATATACGGTGTTAACCCTGTGTTTCAGATCAAGTGTAGCCCGCAAAGCCCCAAACTCGAAATTCCCGTAATGCGCACATACAATGATTATGCTCTTCCCCTGATCAAAGTATTTATCACAGGTCTCATAGCCTTTTAATTCAACGATTTTCCGGAGGTCATTCTCATTCAGGGAATAGAGCTTAAATTCCTCCACGAATAATTCGGCCAGGTAACGATAAAACCGGTTGGCGATCCCTTTTATTTCTTCTCCGGATTTTTCAGGAAACGACCTCTTTAGATTTTTGTATACAACTTTTTTTCTGTATCCGCCAAGCCTGAAAAATAAAAAATAAATGACGTCCGAAAAAAAATAAAGCATGCCCAGCGGCAATGAGCCGATTATCTTTACGAGCATTATCAATATGCTGTTCATGAAGTGTCTCAAGCGAATCCTGGCCGCTAATCGGCTAACGGTTAAAAATACAATTTATATTTATTTCAGGGTTATTCAGCCGGCAAAGATATGAATTATAAACTTCTTATGGCAGGGTGCAGGATATCCGCCAGCCGGTTACTTATTCCCTGCTGGCAGTCTGCCGGCAAGACTCGTCCTGGCACATTAATTTACCAGGTGTTCATGTTCCCTTTCACAGAAACAAAGGGTTTCGTAAATATAAATTTCAGCCTCTTTCCAGCCATTCCATCCAATCAAGGCCTTATCCCGGGCGCAATGCCCGAGAAATTCATTTACAGTCCACCCGGTAGAAACAGCCACCTGGGGAAGAAAGGTACCCGTCTGATTTCCATTGCGGATATAAATTCCATGTTTGCCCAATTGGATTTCTTCAATAGTGGTAATCTTCCGCATCGGGCCAAGTATTGAGATCTCGATTTCTATGGCCTGCATTTCATCGTTATTCACGGGATCAAACCTGAAATCGCGGGTGGCAGCTGCAACCGTTAAATCCCGGACCAGCTCACACAGCGGAATATCTGAATGCATATTCCCGATGCATCCCCTGAGTTTCCCGTTTTCTTTCAGGGTAACAAAAGCCCCGCATCGGGTTCTGAGACCTGGCAGGGACTGACATTCGGAAGGAATAACAAATTTATTTTTTTTAAAATATCCCTCGAGGGATTCCCGGGCTATCCTCAGCAGCCAGGATTTTTCTTCATCAGCCATGCTGAGGTCCTGCTTTGATGCCTTGCCTGTCTTTTTAGTGATCCCAAATGAGCAATATCCAACAACCCTGTCTTTATCTCCATACGGGGAATCTCCCGAATTCTTATACAATATTTTGGTGTAGGTCAGATCCGGATCCTTTTCTGTGATGTTTAACAAAGTCAACACCGAAGTCCATCCGCACATGGCCGTCATCAGGTTTGGGATAATTCCTGATTCATTCTCTGACTTGGCCCTGAGAAAGGCTTTTACATCGTTTAAGGCGATGGCATCCGCCATGAACTTATCGGAAACGCAGGCGTTTTTATAGGGAGGGTAATGAGAAAAATCGGTGCTGACCACAAACAGGTTATTTTCATTAAAGTACGGCCCGAGGGTTTCAGCCAGGCATTTCGATGTTCGGGCCGACTCACCGCCGACGATCATCGGAATAATGCTGAACGGTTTTTTCAACCAGAACTGCAGGA
>DATDPY010000365.1:0-13232 GCA_035292565.1 Cyclobacteriaceae bacterium
TTTAAACACAGCATGTATTCCACCAGCAAAAGCTTCACATCATCGGCAGTCGGTTTTACTGTCAGTGAAAACAGGCTGTCCGTTGATGATAAGGTGATCTCCTTTTTCCCGGACGAACTGCCCGACAGCGTCAGTTCCTACCTTTCAGTGCTTACCGTTAAGAATGTTCTGAGCATGTCGGTCGGACAGGAGCCGGACCCCACCCACGGGGTTGTCGGGAGGGACAGCAACTGGGTGAAATAATTCCTGGCACTGCCCATCATCCATGAACCGGGATACGCTTGAACTTGTGCTGCGGTACATCTAAAGTCCTCATACCGAAACGATTCTATGCCGGTTTAACGATGATAAGATCCGTCTTGAATTCATAAACAGTTTTAATCCATTGAACCGTCAGGTCCTGTTGGGAGAAATCAAATCATAAATATTGGGAACGAATGAGACCCTAGTAAGCCTTCTCAGGCCAATACAGAAGTTTATGAAAACCTGGATGTTTTGAATGCATATTCAGGGATTTCAAAAAGCCGGGCTGATGTAAATGACCGGATCCTGAAAGAGAACCTTAAGAAAAAACCGACTGGCGAAGCTTGACCCGCAAGAGGCAATATTTCTCTTGTGCAGCATAAAAAGCTGATTAACGGATGTATTCAAGCCTTTTGGGGATAAGAAGAATATTTACCTGGTCCGACCCCGACGGACGGCAATAGTCATCCGACGGGGTTGCACCAGGATTGGAATGGGGTTAGCCAGGAATAGGGCTATTTTTAAAGATTCATTCTTTAAATTTAGGTAAGAATTCTTTAAGACACTGAATTCTTCAATTGGATGGTGAAAAAGATCCTTGCAATTAAAATATCTTTTACTCTTCTTTTCATATTATCTGTCCTGGATCTCGTTCGGGCGCAGGACCGGTTCGAACTTTCATTTCTTGCCCGCGCCAGGAGTAAAAGAATTCCACAGAAAACCATTAAAATCAGCAAATCATCTTCAGAAATCGTAGTTGATGGAGTTTTGAATGAGCCTGCATGGACCGATTCAGAAAAAGCCAATGATTTCTTTCAGCAATTTCCTTCTGACAACATTAAAGCAGTCACCAGGACGGAGGCAAGCCTTACATATGACGACCATAATATTTATTTCGGAATAACCTGTTATGATGATTCCAATGAAAAATATATCGTTGAATCCCTGAGGAGGGATTTCAGGATTCAAAATAATGATTACCTGATGGTCGTCCTGGATCCTTACGATAATCTCAACAATGGACTTGTTTTTGCACTGACTCCCCTGGGTGTCCAGATGGAAGGATTGCTATCGGCGGGGGGGGCGGGGTTTATGCCGGTTTCATCTTCCTGGGATAATATCTGGTACTCCAGGGTCCGGAAAACAAAAGAGGGCTGGATCGCAGAAGTAAAAATCCCTTTCAAGGCGATTCGATATAACGACCAGGTGACCGATTGGAACATTCAGATCATTCGCAATGATCTGAAGAGGAATGAACGCTCAACCTGGACCCGGGTTCAAAAACAGTTCCAGCCCACCACCCTGTCATCATCGGGAAGAATGAAGTGGGATTCCCTTCCGCCGCACGCAGGCGCCAATATTTCCTTAATCCCCTTCCTGTCAGGATCCGCAACCCAGGATATGGAGGTTGATGGCAAAATAAAACTGAACGGTAAAACAGGCTTTGATGCAAAAGTGGCCCTATCATCTTCGTTAAATCTCGACCTCACCGCAAATCCCGACTTCTCCACGGTCGAAGCGGATCAGCAAATGACCAATATTACCAGGTTCGAATTATTCTACCCTGAAAGAAGGCAATTCTTCCTTGAGAACAGCGACCTATTCTCTCAATTCGGTTTTTGGCGTTCCCAGGTATTTTTCTCAAGAAGGATCGGACTGGACTCTCCCCTGCTTTTCGGCACCAGACTCAGTGGACAGATGGGATCAGGCATTAGGGTTGGCTTGATGAATACACAGACAGATTCAAAAAAAATAGATGATGGAGATGATAACCCAGCCTATAATTTTACCGTCGCGGCATTCCGTAAACAACTTTTCGGGCGTTCGAATATCGGGGGGATCTTTGTAAATAAAATGGCAGTGAATTTCGATAAGGATGAGGCGAATGGGTTTGACTTCGGAAGTCACAATAGGTACAATCGCATTTATGGTATTCAATACAACCTGCTTACCCCAGATGATAAGTGGACAGGAGACTTCTATGTTTTTCGATCTGATGATCCTGTGCATAATAATAATAACTGGTCACACGGGACCAACCTGAGATATAACGTCAGAAATTTCAGCGTGTTCTGGACGCATGAATATATTGGTGAAAATTTTACGGCTGAGACAGGATTCTTCCCTCGCACTGGTTATTTTTCATTCGGGCCTTTCATTAATTACCGTTTTTACCCCAAAAGTAAAATTCTCAACCGACATGGACCGAGCTTCAGGTTTGGGAACTACCTGAACAAGAATTGGGACATAACGGACCGGGATATATCCCTGAACTATTTTTTTGATTTCGCCAATACCAGCGAACTTAATATCCAGATCCAGGATACTTATCTTGAGCTCCTTGATGATTTTGATCCCACCAGGCTCAGCGAAAGTGATACTACGATAATCCCGCTTCCAGGCGGAAGTAATTATCGCTGGCAGGAAGGCAGTATCTTCTATGACTCTGACAACCGGAAAGATTTTTCATTCTTTGTGGGAGCATCATACGGAGGGTTTTATAATGGAACCGGGATTGACGTATCCGGCAGGGTAAGATACAGGATCCGCCCGATCCTTAACATTTCATTTGGATTTACATATAATAATATCAATCTCCCCGATCCTTACCCTGACGGCTCATTTTGGCTGATAGGGCCACGCCTTGACCTGACCTTTACCGAAAATATTTACTGGACCAATTTTGTTCAATACAATGAACAAAGTGATAATATCAATATTAATTCAAGATTTCAATGGCGGTTTGCGCCGGCTTCTGATTTATTCCTGGTTTATTCTGAAAACTATTTCCCATATGGGCTTGAAACCAAAAACCGGGCTTTAATTTTGAAAATTTCATATTGGATCAATTTATAAAGAATGACGAATTAAAATAATATCGAAATGAAAAAATATATTACCCTCCGGAAAGCTGGAAACCTGTTGTTAATCTGCCTGTTTATGGTATCTCTTCAAGTCACAACCGGTCGGGCATATTCACAAACCATACCTTCATTATTTGTGGTGGCCGATTTTATGAAAGTGCAGCCTGAGAATTATGCCGGCTACCTGAAGATTGAACAGGAAATCTGGAAACCCCTGCATGAAGAAAGGATCCAACAGGGAATCATCGTTGGCTGGTATCTTTATGCCGTTGAATTTTCAGGAACTGCCGACGAATACAATTATGTGGTCATCACCCTTTATGATAATGCGACTAATCTTCAAAATCCCTGGCTACCGGATATCCCCGCCAGGGTCCATCCCGGGTTGACTCTTGAAGATATCATGAAAAAAACTTACAGTACCAGGACCCATGTTAAATCGGAATTACTATTCAGCGTGGCAACCGCCCCGGAAATTCCGATGGAAATACCGGCTGCCTACATGCAGGTGAATTATAACCAGGTGGAGCTGTCAAATCAAAAGGAATATGAAAACATAGAGTCGGAATTCTGGCTGCCAATTCATAATGAAATGATCAGGACCGGGCGTACTACCGGATGGAGTTTATGGTATTCATTGTTCCCCCGTGGACAGGACCGCCCTTACCAGTATATGACCTTGAACGCATTCTCCGAGTTCTCGTATGTTTTTGAACTTGATTATTCGAAATCCTTTAATGTTGTATTCCCGGATAAGAATTTTGAAGAAATTAGAGTAAAAACGAGACAGATCAGGCGAACGGTCCGCACCGAGCTTTGGGACCTGATTGATTATGCTATAAGATGAATTTTATTTATGAAAATACACCGGTGAATATCATCGTATTTCCGATTAATGATTATTTTTGAATCGTGAAGATAATTGCAATCCTGCTTTCATTTTACATGCTCAGCCTTTCAGGAATTCCCTGCGGGAATCGGCTTGAATGCACGGATTCTCTTTCGAAGGTGATGCTTGAAAATCCTTCCCAGGACGGACACCGGCACTCCGTGGAGATATGCTCCCCTTTTTGTACCTGTTCCTGCTGTGGAATGCGGGGATTCAATATGCCTGACGTAACCTGTTTACAAAGCATTCATTATCTCTCCGACAAACTCCTTTCCCATTTAATAACATTTTTTCCGGATGGCTACACCGCCAGTATCTGGCAACCACCCAGGTTAGCCTGATCCTTTCCTGAAGAACCGGATCCTATTTAACAGCTCCGGCTTTGCCGGCTTTATTTCAATTATTTATCACAGATCATTATGTAAATGGCGAAAATATTTATTCTGATATTATTCATACTCCCGGCAGTTTCATACGGACAAAATACCTTCCGGGCAAATGTCAGGGACAGTCTTACACGTGAACCACTGATCGGGGCAACCGCAGTCTTGAAAGGAAGTACAAATGGCGGCGTGGCCGGGATATCCGGAAGTCTCGAGATCCGGGATATTCCCGACGGCCACCAGGTAATCCAGATCAGTTATATCGGCTATAAACTTGCGGAACTGGACCTTTTATTTCCACTCGCGCACAGTCAGGAATTGATCATTGGGTTAATTCCCGAAGAACAGGAATTGGATGAAATCATTATTTCAACAACCCGGACAAGCCGGACTATCGAAAATGTACCGACAAGGGTTGAGTCCATTGCTTTCGAAGAAATCGATGAAAAGAACAATATGCGGCCCGCCAATGTCGCCATGCTTTTGCACGAAAGCACCGGTATTATTGTCCAGCAAACGTCGGCCACCAGTGCAAATGCCAGTATCCGCATCCAGGGGCTCGACGGCCGCTATACCCAGCTGCTGAAAGACGGGTATTCAAACTTCGGGAATTTCGCAAGCGGGTTATCCATCCTCGAGATCCCTCCCCTCGATCTGAAGCAGGTGGAGGTAATCAAAGGCCCGGCTTCAACGCTGTATGGCGGCGGGGCGATCGCCGGAGTGATTAATTTCATTTCAAAAACACCGGGAGAAACAGGCGAATATAATTTCCTGATCAATCAGTCGGTGATCGGGCAGACCAACCTGGGATCATTCGTTTCCGACAGAAACAAAAAACTTGGCTACACTTTTCTGGCCTTGTTCAACCACCAGAAGCCCTACGACGTTGATGATGATGACTTCACCGAACTGCCCGCATTGACGGATTTCACCATTTTTCCCAAGATCTTTATTTACCCCACAGAAAAAACCACGCTCTGGTTCGGAAATAGCCTTACCCGGGGCGACCGGCGGGGCGGAGATATCGAGGTGATCGAAAATAAAGCAGGCAGTGGGCACATCTATTTCGAAGACAGCAAAACACTTCGCAATACCTCCATGGCGGAATTGGACATGAAGCTGAAAAATAAACGGCAATTTACCGCCAGGTCCAGCTTCAGTTATTTTGACCGCAATATCGGCCTCCCAGGTTACAGCTTTGCCGGAAAGAATTACAATTCATTCTCCGATATCATCTATTCCATCGACAAGGAGAATCATATTGTTGTCTCGGGCTTGAATTTTGTATACGATGAGTTCCTCGAAACTGCAGATCCCGGCTTCCTCAAGCGGGATTTTACAACCCGAATCGGTGGATTGTATGCGCAACATACATGGGATATTTCAGAAAAGGTGAAACTGGAAAGCGGCCTGAGAGCCGATATGGCCGGTTATGGTAATATGATTTACAGGGAGACCGAATACTTTATCCTTCCGAGGGTATCTGTCCTTTTCAACTTTACCGATAAGTTAAGTTCCCGGATCGGAGGCGGGGCAGGCTACAAAACCCCGACGGTCTTCATGGAACAAACAGAAGCCGTCCAGTACAGGAATATTTTCCCTCTCGATCAGGTCACCTCAGAAAAAAGCCTCGGTGCGACAGCCGACCTGAATTTCAAATCACCCATCGGCGAAGATTTCACGCTTTCGATTAACCATATGTTCTTTAAAACAATGATCCGCAATTCAATTGTTCTTCAAAGCGACAGCATAGGGAATATTTTAATTTTAAATACTAAGGACCCTGTCATCAGCTCGGGTTTCGAAACGAACCTGAAAATGGATTACAGGGACCTGGTAAAAATTTTCGTGGGATATACCTTTACCGAGGCTAAGGCGGAATATCTTCCAGGTAATCAGTTTTTACCGCTTCTCCCCAGACACAAGATCAATACTGCCGTTTTTTATGAGTTAGAGAAAAACCTGAAGATCGGGTTCGAGGCCTATTATACCGGGAGGCAATTCCTTGCCGATGGGACCAGGACTCCGTCCTTCTGGGAATTGGGTGCAATGGTGGAAAAAACCTTCGGTAAAATTTCTATTTTTCTCAATGCCGAAAATTTCACGGATACCCGCCAGAGCCGGTATAAAAGCGTGGCTAATGGCCCGCACAGCGATCCCGTTTTTGACGATATCTGGATGCATACGGAAGGTTTCATCCTCAACGGGGGTGTGAAAGTGAGAATATTGAAATAGCGTCAAATGGTTATTTGCCCGGAAGAATACATCCTGAACTGTGGTGCTAAATTGGAATAATTAAAAATGTGTCAGACGGTTATAACCGTCTGACGGTGTTTAATCGCTTAAGCGATTTTACAACCCTTGTTTCCTTATAAAATTTTGGGTTTTGGCCGGATGGCGATTACCTCAATGGATCGAAATACCTTATTCGCCGTCGTAATTCCGCTGATTTGCTGAATAATGGTTTCCGTAGAATCCGGGACCAGACTCATTCCTATAATCTCCGGAATGGTTGCGGCTCCCAACCGGGCCTTGATGATTCCGCAGTAAACAAGGGCTGGCTGACCGTTCCCGAATTCATCGGCCGTCATTTTTTCAGGGTCCGCTTCCTTATAATATTCATTATAATCCCCCGACAGATTCATTTCGATCCAGCATTTGTACACGGAATCAGGAGAAACCTGGACCCTGGTAATGAAATATTCCTCCTTCGGGGTTGCCCCGGAAACAGCATCCGTTCCAAGAAAAGATGAAGTGAATTTCCCGGATTTATCAAAATGGAACCAGTAAGGAAGCGCGACCGGAACTGCCGGCTTTCCTTCCCAGTCGCTTTCAAAAGCTCTCCGGGTAACATAAACATTGGAATAATTCCCTGAACTATTCTCCAGCCAGATTGCAAAGGTGGGCGGCTCTCCATAAGCAGATAATCGGATGAGATCGTGGTTTAACTGAATCCTGAATTCAAGCTCAATTTTATTCAGTGTCCTCAGCCAGGCGAGTCCGGCCAATATGATCGCGATAATTATTCCGCCTGCTAATAATCTTTTAATATATCTGGAAAATTGAATATTCATTAAATCGATAAGTTGTCAGGCGATTACCGGTAATTCAAATCCTTCCCTGTAATTACCCCGGACTATTTTGTTGGCATCAGGATCGTTCTGCACAAATTCACTTTGCTGATCGATCATGAGTCGTTTGTTTCCCAGCCTGATCGACATATTCGCATAATGAAGCATGGCAGAGCTCAAATGTCCGTGCAAAATATTCGCATTGGGCACCTGCCGGGAGCGTATGCAGTCGAGGTAGTTCCTCTGGTTATCATTTAACGGGAAGCGCCCATACATCTGATCGACGACTTTTCCGTCCTTTCCGATGACCTGCCAGCCCGCTCCCATCCGCCCGAGGATCATCATAGCCTCCGATCCGTAAATGAAAATTTTGTCGCTGTTGGTCATCCAGTCGGGGAACAGATCGCCGTAACGGATCTCTGGCGAAGCTTTGATCAGGTACTGGCAGAATTCCCCGGCCAGCAGATTCATGGTGAAATCATCATACTCATATATAACATTCAGGTTATCGGGGATTTCCCTGTTGTCGTTCATCATCTGTCTCCCCCCAATGGCGGTTACGGATTTCGGCAGGCCCGGATTGCCCAATACGTATCTCGCCAGGTCCATCTGGTGCACTGCATCCTCCATCAGGATCCCGGCGCTGTAATCCCAGTAATACAGCCACGATTTATTTCTTGAAACACTGTACGCAGCTTCCGGCGCCGGCCCAAGCCATAAATTCCAGTCGATGGTATCCGGTGCCGATTCCTCCGGTTTCTCATTGAAGGGAACCGGGCCCAGCTGGTATCCGAAAATCGAGACATTCATTATCTTGCCCAATTTGCCGGACTGAATGTACTCAACGGCTTTCCGGTTATATTCTGCACTCCTATTCTGGAAGCCACATTGAAGCACCCGGTTATATTTCTGGGCCGCGGCCACCAGCTTCTGGCCTTCCGAAACATTCAGCGTAATGCATTTTTCGAGGTAGACGTCCTTGCCTGCCTGCATTGCCCGTAGCGCGGCCAGCGTATGCCAGTGTGTAGGCGTTGCAATAATGACTCCATCCACATCGTTGTCGTCGAAAACCGTTCGCATATCCCTGACCCTTTGAGGCTCATATCCCTGGATCTTTCCGCACTCTGCGATTGCACGCCCTCCCCTCGTATCATCCACATCGCAAATATATTTGAACTCCACGTTCGCCTTTAAATTGCTGAACTCAATGGCGTGGTTCGATCCCCACCCTCCGGCCCCGATCAGGGCGAGGACGATCTTGTCGTTGGCGCCCATCGAAGGGGTACCTGCAGCTAGTTGACCGGATTTGTATGCCGGTACAGGAAATGATTCCGACTCGATTTCCCCGGCAGGGGATCCTTGCTTCCCGGATTCGCAGGCTGTCAGACCCAAACCCGCTGCGCCCATGGCCGAACTGATGAGGAATTTTCTCCTTTTCATGATTTTATCATTTTGAAGATAATCATTCAATTCATTGACAAAAAATAAAGCTTTTTAAAAGTAAGAAAAACCCGGAACAGTCGCCAATATTAATTTCCAAATTAAAATTCGAACAACTTCAAAACGGTTATGTTTTATTAATATCAGTTAATCGAAATTCTCACTAAATTCAACTCTACACAATTGGAGGGACATAAATGACCTTCAGGCTAAAGCCACATATAGCCATTCTTTTCCACTCCGATCATAAATCAGGTAAAAACAGATTTGATAGGGTGATCCAGACATTTTCCTGGAACAATATTATTGCTGATCCCGTGGCGTATTCGGATGAAATCTCTTCTAAAATCAGGGACAGACTTCTCAAGTTTGATGGAGTGCTGGTGTGGGTTAATCCGGTTGAAAACAATAAAAATCGGGCTGTGCTCGATGATATGCTGCGTGATGTTGCTTCAAATGGGATATTTGTCAGCGCCCACCCCGATATAATCGATAAATTGGGGACTAAGGAAGTCCTGTATTCCACGCGTAATATGAGTTGGGGAAGCGATATTCATATTCATAATAGCCCCGAAGACCTGAGAAGTCAATTGATGCTTCTCCTTCCTGCCGGTCCGCGTGTTGTTAAACAGAACCGGGGAAATGGCGGAAGCGGAACCTGGCTGGTTGAAATGACTGGTGGTCATTCCTGGGATGAGCCTGATCCAATGCTTAATGTTTTACACGCCTCCCGTAACAGCCGGGTTAAGAAAATGCAAATGAGCGAATTTATCAATTCCTGTAATATGTATTTCACCGGTAATGGTAAGATGATAAACCAGCCATATCAGACCCGCCTTTCTGAAGGAATGATCAGGTGCTATGTATCACAAAATGAAGTTGTTGGTTTCGGATTTCAGCAAGTCAATGCCCTGTTAAAGAAGTCAGACATTGACGTGCCCATGCAATCGACACCCAGGTATTATTATGATGAAGAAAGACCAGAATTCCAGGATCTCAGGGATAGAATGAATTCCATTTGGATCCCTCAATTGCGCAGGATCCTTGAAATTGCCGAATCGGATATGCCGGTCATCTGGGATGCGGATTTTCTTCTCGGATCAAAAACTGAGAAGGGAGAAGATACTTTTGTACTCTGCGAAATTAATGCAAGTTCAGTATTTCCCTTTCCTGAAAATGCCTTGGCAAAATTAGTAAAGACCACCCTTAGCAGCATTATGAATTATCGCGTAAATAACAACTATGAAAGCGGCAATGCAGGATAACATCTCCGGGAATCGAATCCCTGTCCTTTTTTAAGTGTATATTTTGAATTATCTATCTTCCCCGGGAAATTTGTTGTGCTCTGCCTGTATTATCAGTAAAAAGGGGCATATTCCTGAAATATAACATATCCTGACTTTTTAATTATTTGGATTAAAATCATCCGTTATGAAAAAATTATTTATTCTGATTGCCATTTTCTCTATTACAAAGATGTTTGTCCGGGCTCAATTGAATAACTCCTTTGCAGTGCAGACCAGGATTGAAAACGGGATCATCGAGGGAAATTATGATACCCAGACCGGCATACAGAAATATTTCGGGATCCCATTTGCCAAACCGCCCGTGGGTGAACTCCGATGGAAAGAGCCGCAGCCACTCGATAACTGGACTGGTGTAAAATCGACGAAAAATTTCGGACCCAGGCCGGTTCAAGCCTTAATCTGGAACGACATGAATTCCAGATCTGACGGAGTAAGCGAAGATTGTCTGTATCTTAATGTCTGGACGCCGGCCAAACGAAATGTTAAAGGCCTGCCGGTGCTTGTCTATTTTTACGGAGGAGGTTATGTCGCCGGCGACGGTTCAGAACCCAGGTATGATGGCGAAAGCATGGCAAAAAAAGGCATCGTGGTCGTTACCTGCAATTACAGGCTTAATATCTTCGGCTTCCTTGCCCACCCCGAACTGACTGCCGAATCACCCCATAAAGTTTCCGGGAATTACGGCCTCCTCGACCAGGCAGCAGCCCTGAAATGGGTAAGCAAAAATATTATGGCCTTCGGTGGCGATCCGGATAAAGTGACCATAGCCGGAGAATCGGCCGGTTCCATTTCCGTCAGCATGCAGATGGTTTCGCCGCTATCAAAGAACCTGATTGCAGGAGCCATAGGTGAAAGCGGGGCCGGCATAAACCCGTCCCTCCCGCCGGTCACACTGGCCGAAGCGGAAAAAACAGGGCTGGAATTTTGCACGAAGGCGGGGTATCCGCATATATCCGAGTTTAGGAAGCTCAGCACACGCGATATCTACGAAATCTATAATGAATCGCGACGGTTTGGTTTCCCCATGGTGATCGAAAACTATTTCCTGCCTAAAACCCTTCCTGAGATTTTTAATGCCCGGGAACAGGCAAACGTACCGCTTCTGCTGGGATGGAATTCTGCCGAAATACCTGGAATGTCGTTCATGCAGGGTCAGACCTATACCGAAGATAATTTCGTATCAAAAGTAAAACAAGTCTTTCCGGATGATTGGGAAAAGGCATTGAAGGTATATCCATATGGTTCCGAAAATGAAATTGAATTATCGGCTACCGCTCTTGCCTCCGACCGGTTTATTGCCTACAGCACCTGGAAATGGTTCGACCTGCACAGGAAGAATAGCGACAAACCGGTGTACAGGTATCTTTACAGCAAGCTCCGACCGGATGAAATAGTCCAGAACCCGGTCGCGGGCTCAGCTTCTGGTTTTGTCTTGCCAGAACCCGTTGGAGCCCCGCATGCATGCGAGATCGAATATTGCATGGGCAACCTGTACCTGATTAAAAGTTTCGCCTGGACAGCCGATGATTACAAGGTATCCGAAACCATGCTGAATTATTTCGCCAATTTCATTATGACGGGCAATCCCAATGGAGCGGGCCTTCCCGAATGGCCGGCGGCCGTGGCAATGGATGCCCATCCATCGGTTATGGTCATTGATACGGAAAGTAAATCGGTGAAGGCGGGCGACGATGCCAGGTATGAATTCCTGGATAAATTTTATGGGAATAAATAATATTTTTCCAAAAGCAGATTATCAATCATTTGCGAATAATGTCATTATAAGTTCCGCTCCCCGGACTCAATTGTTTCATACTCAATAATTTTATAAATTATATAATTAATTATATGACTCGATACATTGAAGCCTGTCTCATTTATTTATCTTTCCCTGCTTTATTCACAACGTGTTCCGGGCCGCAGCCATCCATTACCCAAAATCCTAATATCATTCTCATCTACGCCGACGACCTGGGCATCGGCGATGTAAGCTGTTATGGGGCAACGGAAATCATTACTCCGAATATCGACCGCATAGCCAGGGAAGGCATCCGGTTTACGAATGGCTATGCATCATCAGCAACCTGTACACCAAGCCGGTATGCCCTGCTCACCGGGGAATACCCCTGGAGGAATCAGGAAGCCCGGGTCCTGCCGGGGAATGCTCCCCTGCTCATTGATCCTTCCCGCCCGACCTTGCCGGCCATGCTCCGGAAAGCAAATTATGTTACCGGGGTCGTAGGTAAATGGCATCTCGGGCTTGGCGGAGAAAACATCAACTGGAACCATGAAATCACGCCCGGCCCCAGGGAAGTCGGCTTTGATTATTCCTTCATCATGGCCTCAACGAATGACAGGGTTCCAACCGTTTTCCTTGAAAACAATAAAATTGTTGGACTTTCGCCGGACGACCCTCTCGAGGTAAATTACCAGGAGAACTTTCCCGGTGAGCCCACCGGAAAAGATAATCCGGAAATGCTGAAAATGCACCCGAGCCACGGTCATGATATGAGCATTCATAACGGCATTTCAAGGATAGGATTCATGCGCGGGGGAAAATCGGCGTTATGGACCGATGAATATATGGCAGATACGATCCTTCACCATTCCCTGGAATTCATCAGGGCAAACAGGGATAAACCCTTCTTCCTTTTTTATGCCCTTCACCAGCCACATGTTCCCCGCACCCCTCACCCAAGATTTATCGGGTCCTCAGGAATGGGCGCCAGGGGCGACGTAATCCTCGAAGTTGATTATGCGGTTGGCGTGCTGCTGGACCTGCTCGACAGCCTGCAGCTCACAAAAAATACGATCGTGGTTTTTTCCAGCGACAACGGGCCAGTGGTCGATGACGGCTACCATGACGAAGCGGTGACCAGGATTGGAAATCATAAACCTTCCGATGGATTGCGGGGCGGAAAGTACAGTCTTTTGGATGCAGGATACCATGTCCCGTTCCTGATTCGGTGGCCGGGATCAATTAGACCCGGGACCTCGAAAGCTCTGGTCTGCCAGATCGACCTGGGTGCTTCCTT
>DATDPY010000366.1:0-8572 GCA_035292565.1 Cyclobacteriaceae bacterium
CAGGCTGTATCTTTCATAACGATCGGGATATTTTACCATTTCAAGGATATCACCTTCACTGGCTATACCCCGTATTGGCGGCAATACAACTCCGGTATGGAAAAATCGCCCATTTTCCGTGCAAACTACCTTTTCCGATTCTGTTTTAGGGATCACGATCAGGTCACAATACCTGATGTAATGGGTTTCAAGCGCTTCATTTCTTATTTCGAGGTCGAAGGTGTCAGAATCAACATCCACATTGTGCATCATATCAATATCCACAGTTTCATATGCCCTGGCTATGCTTGAAGAAAATCCCTCTCCCTGGATCACCATTTCACTTCCGTTACTCGTATAATATGTGGGGCATGATCCAAAGCATGATTTTGGATCGGCCAAACATGGAAGCGTTATCAGAATATTCAAGGAACTGAACACTGCCATGGTGATCGATTGTCCGTTTTCACCCTTGGATTTGACGACACGGTTTTTTTCAAACAGGGCAATATCAGATAACTGCAGAGTGAATTTGTTTCCTTCAGCATTATCAACCTCGCGGCTGTAATTGTATTTTTCTCCGGAACCTTGAAGCTGTCTTTTATTCACGTCAATTTCCCATTGCGAAAGAACATACAGGTCCCCGGAATTCATGTGAACCTTTAAATACTCATTACCGGATTGAGGCGATTTGTATTCAGGATATTCACCAGCCTTGTACAGGCTTTTATCGAGTCTGGAGGGGGCACAGCTGCTGCAAATGTATATCAGAATAATAAGGAATTGCATGATGCCATTCCCGGCATCTGTGTTGGCAATCGACGGTTGTGATTTACAGTTCATTGGAATGCTCTTATTATAGATATTATATTATTGTCTGACAGGTTTAAATATTGATAAGATTCATTGTAATACTTCCCTGTTTTTATCCCCGAAAAATGCAAGACCGCATTATGCAATCCCAATTGATTTTTCAGCGATAATTCATGAGATGTATCAGAATTTGCTAAATAAGAAGCCATGACGCGATCTGGCTGGCGAAAATCAGTGTGAATTCTCTTGTACATATAAAAGATTCGCGTTTCCCGAAAATCATTTTATCAATAGTTGCAGTTATTAATAAAATATGTTTGTCAAACAGTATTATCGAAGGCCTAGCAACCATTTCCGCATTATCGCGGTATTTATACGGCGGGTTGTACTCTTGAATTTTCGGTTATAGGGATCGAATGGACAAAAGCATACCATTTATATTAACTCTTTTGATAACATTCGATGCAATTATTCTTCACGCCCAGACAACAATTACCCTCAATCCTGTAAAGGATAATACCTTATATGAATCCACGACTGGTTCCCTGTCCAACGGTTCGGGCGAACATCTTTTTTTTGGAAAGACAGGTCAGGTTAGCGGGGCTATCCGGAGGGCATTATTAAAATTTGATGTTTCCGGAAATATTCCTTCGGGATCCACGATTACCAATGCATCGCTCAGGGTTACCGTCAACAGAACCGTTTCAGGATCGCAAAATGCCGATTTATACAGGGTTTCGGCTGACTGGGGGGAAGGTACCTCTAATGACAGCGGTGAAGAAGGGAATGGAGTCGCTGCTTCAACTAACGATGCTACGTGGCTGCATACCTTTCACCCTGATGAATTATGGACGAATGCGGGCGGCGATTTCATTTCGGAAGCTACAGCTTCGATTTCCGTTGGCGCAACGGGGAACTATACGTGGACATCCGCACAGTTAATCGCCGATGTTCAGAACTGGCTTGATTCGCCAGGGTCAAATTTCGGATGGGTAATTCTTGGAAATGAATCGGAATCCAAAACCGCAAAAAGGATCGCCAGCCGGGAAAACGCAACAGCATCAGCCAGACCCGTACTTTCCATTACCTATACCCCGCCATGTATCGATCCGGAATTACCTGAGCTCTCCGTCGTGCCGTTATCCATCTGCCAGGGCCAGTCAACAACCTTGACCGCCTCGGGCAATCTTAACAGCGCCACTGCATGGCATATTTATACGGGTAGCTGCGGTACGACATCCCTGGGATCGGAAATCGACGGAATTTTTGTATTAAATCCCGGCGTTACAACTACCTATTATGTAAGAGGCGAGGGGGGATGTGTTACCCCAGGTACCTGCACGCAAATTGAAGTTGAAGTAGTACCCTACGAGGATCCCTCCTTTAGTTATGATCTCAGCGTTTATTGTCAGAGTGATGGTAATCCAATCCCGGATATAATTGGTACATCGGGCGGAACTTTTAAAAGTACGCCGGCCGGCCTGGTCATCAATTCGGTTACAGGAGAAATCGACCTGGCATCAAGTATAGCAGATATTGAATATACCATTACGTATACAACGCCAGGGGCACAATGTGCGGATTCATCCGACGTGACAATAAGCATTATCGAAGCATTTGAAGAATCCGCAACAGCATCTATTTGTAACGGAGACCAATATTTTTTTGGCACACAAACTCTCACAACGGAAGGAGTTTATAGTGAAACATTTCAATCGGCCGGCGGCTGCGATTCATCGGTTACCTTAACATTGAATGTAATCCAGGATTCCCCCTACGTATTCAGCGACTCGATATGTGAAGGCGATGAATTCATGCTGGGTTCCCAGTTATTGTCAGCACCGGGAACCTATTATGAAACTTTTCAATCTTCGGCAGGCTGTGATTCCCTGGTAACTCTTAACCTGGTTGTAAATACCGTTTATGTTGATACGCTTGAATATACGATATGCGAGGGTGAAAGTATTGTTTTTGACCAAACCATGCTTGCGCAGGCAGGCACATATCCTTTCAAATATCAAACATCCAGTGGCTGTGATTCTACAGTAATTGTGTCATTAATCGTGAACCCTTTAGAGAGCCCCGTATTCAGCTACGATTCAGAAATTTTTTGTCGTCTGGCGGCAAATCCCACACCGAACATTACAGGTACAGCCGGCGGAACTTTTTCATCTTCACCGGCCGGTCTTGTTGTCGATAGTTTATCCGGTGAGATTGACATATCTTCAGGTGTTACCGGAGTTCAGTATACCGTGACTTACACGACGCCGGGTAACCAATGCCCTTCTTCCTCCAGCGTGATGATAAGTATTATCGAATCATTTGAAATATCTTCTGCTGTATCCATATGCAATGGAGAACAGTATACTTTAGGGAGCCAGGTACTCACCACTGAAGGAACTTATGAAGAAACGTTTCAAACTGCCGGCGGTTGCGATTCAATCGTTACGCTGACATTGAGTGTCATCCAGGGTTCACCCTATGAATTCAATACCTCTGTCTGTGATGGGGATGAATTTATTCTGGGTTCCCAAACCTTGTCGGAGCCAGGAACTTATTCTGAATTATTCATATCCTCCGCGGGTTGTGATTCCCTGGTGACGCTTCACCTGACGGTTCATCCGGTTTATAGCGATTCCCTTACCCGGGCAATTTGCCAGGGCGAGAGCTTCGATTTTGGGTTGCAGACACTGACTTCGGCCGGAACTTATGTTGAGATTTTCGAATCAGTATCAGGATGCGATTCAGTGATTACGCTTCAACTGAAAGTAAATCCCGTATATCAAGATTCAATCGATATCACACTCTGTGCAGGTGACAGCCTTAATTTCGGTTCGCAAATATTGACTGTACCGGGGAATTATTCCCAGACTTATAAATCTTCGGAAGGCTGCGATTCAACCGTGAACCTCACTTTGAATGTAATTTACATCGACACAACAATCACCCATGAGGGAATTGCGCTGATATCCAACGAACCTGATGCGGATTATCAGTGGATTCACTGCCTGAATGATTTTTCGCCCGTACCCGGTGAAACCGGCATCAGTTTCGAGCCGTTCGAAAGCGGGAATTACGCGGTAATCGTAACAAAGGAAGGATGCGTCGATACATCTTCGTGCAGTCAGGTAACGATTTTGAACGTGAATGACAGCAGGATGGAAAATAATATTCTTATTTATCCCAATCCGGCAAAGGGGTTCATCAATATCGACATGGGCGATTACGGCTCCGAATCCGTTACAGTTATCATAACCGATATTCATGGAAACAGACTCTCTGAAATATCTTTTCGCGACCAGGCGATAATTCGCCTCGACCTGCATGAGTTCACCGCGGGCGTATATTTTCTAGGATTGAAGTATTCAGATGGGACGGTTGTATTCAAACTCATAAAACCATGAATTTTTAAGCTGGAATATAAGTCCTTTCTCCAGGGATACGTAAGGAAGAAAATACATTCGGTCAATCATTTATACTACGCTGTACAATAATTTCCGTAAATCAGTGTAATTTTATTTCGAATTTTTTTTCGTCAATTATTTAACTATTACTGCTTAATGTCGCGAGTTTACAATTTTTCTGCCGGGCCAGCGGTCCTGCCGGAACCTGTCTTAAAAAAAGCACAGGAAGAGTTATTTGATTATAAAGGAACGGGCATGTCGGTGATGGAAATGAGCCACCGTGGCAAGGAATTTACGGAGATCATCCAGAAAGCGGAGGCGGATCTTCGCGCTCTTATGAAAATCCCGTC
Organism: Cyclobacteriaceae bacterium; assembly: GCA_035292565.1. Classification (GTDB taxonomy): domain Bacteria; phylum Bacteroidota; class Bacteroidia; order Cytophagales; family Cyclobacteriaceae; genus DATDPY01. The sequence continues at coordinate 4,547 of DATDPY010000366.1, forward strand.
AAATTATAAGGTGCTCTTTCTTCAAGGTGGCGCATCAAGCCAGTTTGCCATGGTTCCCATGAATCTTTTTAGCATAAATCGTAAAGCCGATTATGTAAAAACAGGTGAATGGGCTAAAAAAGCCATTGCGGAAGCAAAAAGATATGGAAAAATTAATGTTGTAGCCTCTTCGGAAGACAAGGTGTTCAGTTATATTCCGGAACTTAAAAAGGAAATGTTCGATCCTGAGGCCGATTATTTTCACATCACCACAAACAACACGATCTATGGAACTACTTATCCGCAATTGCCTGAAACCAGTAAAGTTCCCCTGGTAGCTGATATGTCATCCAACATCCTGGGACAGGATTATGATGTAACCCGTTTCGGATTGATATATGCCGGAGCCCAGAAAAACATAGGCCCTGCCGGCCTCACTATTGTTATCATCAGGGAGGACCTCCTCGGAAGAGCCATGGATATTACCCCGGTGATGTTTAATTATAAAATCCATGCCGACGGAAATTCATTATATAATACGCCGCCATGTTTCCCAATTTATATTGCAGGCCTTGTGTTTGAATGGATGATCAGCCTGGGAGGTGTACCTGCAATGGAAAAGATCAACAGGGAAAAAGCAGCTATTTTGTATAAATTTCTTGATCAGTCTAAATTGTTCAAATCAACTGTGAAAGATCCTTACCGGTCGATCATGAATGTGCCATTCGTTCTGCCAAGTGAAGAGTTGAATGACAAATTCATCAAGGAAGCCTCGAAAGCGGGATTAAAGACCCTGAAGGGGCACCGGACCGTTGGAGGGATGCGGGCAAGCATCTATAATGCCATGCCCAAAGAAGGTCTTTTGGCCCTGACGGCATTTATGAAAGATTTTGAAAAGGATAACGGATGAGAATCGATTATGTACAAAATACTCACTTTAAATAAAATAGCTCCTGCCGGCCTAAGCCTGTTCTCCCACGACAACTACGAAACAGCTTCTGAGATCACGAATCCTGATGCAATCCTGCTGAGAAGTTTTAAGATGAATGATATGGTTCTCCCTGAAAACCTTCTGGCTATCGCCCGTGCCGGGACGGGAGTGAATAATATTCCGGTAGCCAGGTGCAGTGAACAGGGTATCGTGGTATTCAATACTCCGGGGGCAAATTCAAACGCAGTTAAGGAAATGGTGATTGCCGGACTACTCCTTTCCTCGCGAAACATAATCGGCGGGATTAACTGGCTTAAAACCCTTGCCGGTAAAGGCAGCGAATTTTCCGCACTCATTGAGCAAGGTAAGTCCCGATTTGCCGGGCCCGAGATCCTTGGTAAAACACTTGGTGTGATCGGTCTGGGAGCCATTGGACGCCAGGTTGCCAACGCAGCCGAAGCCTTGGGGATGAAAGTCATCGGCTATGATCCATATATTTCCGTTGATTCGGCCTGGGGATTATCGAGAAATGTAAAAAAAGCCAAAGGTCTTGAAAATCTTTTAAACGAATCGGATTATATAAGCATGCATGTTCCGCTAACCGATTCAACCCGGGAATTTCTTGATAAGTCACGCTTCATGATGATGAAGAACGGGGCGAGGATCATGAATTTTGCCAGGGGTGAATTGATCAGGCAGGCTGATCTCCTCGATGCACTCGACAATGGAAAAGTCGCTTGTTATGTGACTGATTTTCCCAACGATAACCTTTTGAAACATGAAAAGGTAATATGCATTCCCCATCTTGGCGCCTCCACACCTGAATCGGAAACCAATTGTGCCGTAATGGCCGTAAACCAGCTCAGGGAGTTCCTGGAAAACGGAAATATCAGCAACTCGGTAAATTTCCCGGCAGCGGAAATGGCTTCCGGTAACGGGTTCAGGTTATGCATTGTGAATAAAAATATTCCTAAAATGGTTGGCCAGATAACAACCGTCCTGGCCAATGAAAATGTGAATATCGAGGAAATGTTAAACCGGCACCACGAGGATATTGCCTATAATATCATCAATGTAAATCAAGCCATATCCCAGAAACAGGTTGAAGCCATTAAAAACATCAATGGTGTAATCAGAGTAAGGGTAATTCATACATCAAAATAGCCGTGGTATTTATAAAATCATTTCGGGCTTTCCGGCCAAAGGAAAAATTCGTAAGTCAGGTCGCGGCAAGGCCATATGATGTGATCAATACTGCAGAAGCGAGGAGGGAAGCCGAAGGAAATCCCAAATCATTTTTACATGTGACCAAGCCGGAAATATCATTTCCCGACAGTCAGGATCCCTATGAATCCAGTGTATACCTTAAGGGGGCGTCGGCATTCCGGAAATTGGTGGATGATAAAATATTTGTCCAGGATAAAAAAAACAGTTTCTACCTTTATACCCTGGTGATAAACGGGAGGGAACAAAATGGTTTGGTGGGCTGTATTAGCGTCGATGATTATATTGACCGGAAGATCAAAGTCCATGAATTAACGAGGCCCGACAAGGAAGCGGACCGGAAACGCCATATAGAATATACGAACCTTCATGCTGAACCGGTTTTCCTGGCATACCGGTCAACAGGACCCGGGCTGAAATTACTCGCTGCCGAAATCAAAAAGAAAAAACCGGAATATGATTTTACCACGGATGACGGAATACGTCATACCCTCTGGAAAACCGACAAGGAAGATCACCTCACGAAAATTACGGCCCTCGTGGAGTCTTTGGATTCGCTTTACATAGCCGACGGACACCACCGGACGGCCGCCGCTGCTTCGGTTGGAACTGAAATGAAAAAAAAGTTTCCGGACGGCAGTGAGCACCAAAATATCATGGCTGTAATTTTCCCTCATGATGAATTACGCATTCTTGATTATAACCGGGTGGCGAGGGACCTGAATGGCCTCGAAAGGGATGAATTTTTCCAGCTCCTGGGCCAGAGTTTCCAGATCCGCTCCAACGGGCCGATGCAGTATAAACCTTCCAGGCTGCATGAATTCGGCATGTACCTGGGCGGAAACTGGTTCGTCCTTGAATTGAAAATGGACCGTTTTCACCCCATCACGCGGGCCGATGAACTCGATGTACAGATCCTGACCTCCGAAATCCTTACCCCGATCCTCGGTATAAAAGATATCCGGACCGATAAACGGATCGATTTTGTCGGGGGTATCCGTGGATTAGGCGAACTCGAAAACCTGGTGAATTCCGGTAAAATGGAGGTCGCCTTCGCCCTTCACCCCGTAACGATGAATCAACTGATGGACATATCCGATTCCGGCGGGATCATGCCGCCTAAATCAACCTGGTTTGAACCAAAGCTCAGAAGCGGATTATTTGTGCATGCGCTTTATTAATGAGAATTCTGTTTATTAAATATCCCCTGCCGGTATAAGGATAGGATTTATCAAAATTCAAATTCCAAGCTCCAATTTCCAAATTTCAAACTTAAATTATGCTATAAATTTGAAGGTTGATAAGGATTTTGTTGATTCCTATTTTGGAGCTTGAAATTTGGAATTTGGAATTTATTAATGAAGTGCGATTTCAACGAATATCCCTTCTTGCTAGAATCCAGCCTTTTTATCGACAAGGTTCAGTAATGGATACCCGTTTACATAACGCCGAACATTTTCCACAAACACTTCCAACAACCGGTTATTGGAATGCTGCGACTGGCCCGCGATATGAGAGGTAATGATCACGTTTGGCATTTTCCATAATTCATGGCTTTCGGGAAGAGGTTCAGGATCCGTAACGTCCAAACCGGCGCCGGCGAGATGGCCACTCCGAAGGGCCGCAGTAAGGTCCGGGGTTTTAACAAGTTTGCCTCTTGACACATTGATGAACCATGAACCTTTCTTCATTTTCGAAAATGTTTCTGCATTAAACATTCCTTCGCTGGCAGGGGTATGGGGTACCGCGCTCACAACGACATCCGATTTTTCAAACAATGTATTCAGTCCACCGTCCTGGACCATATACATCTCATCACAAAGGTCCCCGATCTGTTCATTATACATCGGCACAATATCCGCCGCAATCACCTTCATATCCATCGCTTTCGC
>DATDPY010000367.1:0-2106 GCA_035292565.1 Cyclobacteriaceae bacterium
GGCGTGCGGCAAAGATTGGTTATGAGAAAATGATCCGGGGCGCCTTATTGAATCCCGATTACGGGACAGAAAAATCCCCAACCCTGGACCTCCGCGATTTCAGGACAAATCCTGGAAAATATACAGTCGTGGATGTAAGGAATTTATCTGAAACCAGGAATAACATGGTATTTAGCCATGCTATCAAAATCCCCCTTTATGAGCTTCGCGAGCGGGCTGGCGAAATTCCCACGGATAAACCTATAGTAGTTCACTGTGCCGGCGGATACCGTTCTGCGGCTGCGGCAAGCATTATAAATAAAAAGACCGGGGTTGTGCCATGTTTTGACCTTGGAGAAAATATCAAACAGTTCCGGGCGGGTGTAACTTCTTCCTTCGAATAAAAGATATTTAATTCATACTATTCCGCTAGGTTGTATATGAATTATTTTTTTATCATATTTACAACCAAATAGGCCATATATGGAATGGATCAAAGAACCCTGGCCCTGGTATGTTGCCGGGCCATTGATCGGTCTGATGGTACCGACACTTTATTTTGTTGCCAATAAACCATTCGGTTTGTCGAGTTCCCTTAAACATATCTGCGCAGCCTGTCTCCCAGGAAATGTCCCATTCTTTAAGTATGACTGGAAAAAGGAATCCTGGAACATCCTGTTTGTTGTGGGCATCCTCCTTGGGGGGACAATCACGCAGATCTTTCTTTCGGATAGAGAACCTGTTCAGATTAGCCTGAGCACACATGATGCCCTGGTAAATTTAGGAATATCCGATTTCAGCAGCCTTTTCCCGTCAGACCTTTTTAATTGGAAGAATCTCTTTACGCTGCAAGGGCTGGTTTTTATCATCCTGGGCGGTTTCATGGTCGGGTTTGGATCGAGGTATGCCGGCGGATGTACTTCCGGGCATGCCATTACCGGATTATCCAATTTTCAACTGTCTTCCCTTGTTGCAGTTGCAGGGTTTTTTATCGGCGGACTGGTAATAACTTATTTCCTCTTACCCTTATTGCTGAATTAATAATGAAGAATCTAAAATACCTTTTGCTGGGCGTATTTTTGGGGATCATTCTGACCAAATCTGAAGTGATCTCATGGTTCAGGATCCAGGAAATGTTCCGTTTCCAGTCATTCCATATGTACGGTATCATTGGCTCTGCAATCCTCGTCGGGGCAGTCTTTACACAGCTCATCAAAAGATACCATTTAAAAACCGTTACTGGTGAGCTCATCGAAGTTCAAAATAAGCCCCTGCATAAGGGCACCATAATTGGAGGGATCATTTTTGGTTTCGGCTGGGCGCTTACCGGGGCATGCCCAGGGCCATTATTTGCACTCGTTGGAGGCGGCCATAGTATAATCCTTGTTGCATTGGCCAGTGCAATTTTCGGCACCTGGGTGTATGGATATTTTCAAGCAAGACTCCCGCATTAACCGGACAGATTAGGACAATCTTATAGCATTCGCAGAGATAATTTTTTTATCATTAATCAGCTTATTAAAAGAAATACTAATATATTTAGCATCGAAACGAATATTTTTAGCCGAATCGATGCTGTTGCCCAATCTTTCTTTATCGTCAGGTATAGGCGAAATTGAAGAATTCCTTCATACGGAATTTCTTTATTCTTATGCACCTGAATGCCGGATGATGCCAGGCGGGAAAGTGCCGGCGATAACCAATGAAGCAGATAATAAAATCGTGCCGATGAAATGGGGGCTGGAAATATTCCCGGGTAATTCGGCAACCCCCTGGCTTCGCTCAGAGGGCATCATCAGCAGAGCCGGGGCCAGGATCCTGATCAGGATGCAGAGATGCCTCGTTCTCACCAATTGTTTTTTTATCCGAAAAGAACAGTCAGTATATCTCATTTATCATCCGGGTGAAAAAATACTTGCACTGGCCGGCGTATGGAAGTCTGCTTTAATACAGGATAGACCCAAGGAGGCCTCCATAGCCGTGTTGACCAGGGAGTCTCCGCCAGCATTAAAAAAAATTGCACTGAGGGTTCCCGTAATCATATCACGATCGCTTTTACGAAAATACCTGAACATAAAATGTCCACTAATGGATATTACCGGTATCCTCGGCAGCAACAGATACCCG
>DATDPY010000368.1:0-4045 GCA_035292565.1 Cyclobacteriaceae bacterium
TCCCTAAGAATTTGCTTGATCTTAACGGTCATTACAAACTTTTTTCATTCTTACCCGGGGAAGTCGTGAAGTGATGGGCATGCTTATCATTTCCCGTTTGCCGGGATGGGTATTAGCACCTTACGTTTGCAGGTTGCTAAGACTTCGTGGGGCCCAATCCCTCCGTCTTTCTCGATAAGATCAGCAAATAAACTAAATATTTATGTAAAATAAAAAAATCAGAATAAGACCGCCTTCTTAACCTCGTCCAGTTTCACCTTATAGAATTCCCTGTGGAGGTCGAATGGGGGCTCGCCATTCGGGAACCTTGGCGTATAGGTACCATCCTCATTCATGTTGTAGGAATTCATATTGTCTTTCATGTTGCATTTCAGGATGTTGATCGCCTGTTTTCTTACGAGTTCATTCTTGATGAGGAACAGGGATTCGATCCGGCGTTCGAAGCTTCTTACCATGACGTCGGCGCTTCCTCCATATACTTTCGGGTTTCCATTATTGTGAAAATAATACAACCGCGAATGTTCCAGGTAATCTCCAACAATAGAAATGACCTGGATATTTTCACTAAGGTCTTTCCTGCCCGGCCTTAAGCAGCACATTCCCCTGACGATCAGTTTTATTTTCACTCCTGCTACCGATGCATCGTAGAGTTCCTTGATCACATGCTTGTCCTGCAAAGAATTGATCTTGATCACAATCCCGGCGGGGAGGCCCTTGCGCGCATGATCGGCCTCCCCCCTGATAAGGTCGATGATCTGATGACGCATATCTTTGGGGGCAGTGATCAGGAGCTCGTAATTCGACGGCAGCGAATGACCGGTGATGGCATTAAAAAATTCCGACACATCCTTCCCGTATGATTCATCCGTGGTCAGAATTCCAATATCGGTATATAATTTCGCCGTTATTTCATTATAATTGCCGCTCGACATATGGACATACCTTGTAACCTTCTCTCCCTCTTTCCTGACGATCAGCAGTAATTTGGTGTGTGTTTTCACATTGCTGATCCCATAAATAACAAAACAGCCGGCCTGCTGAAGTCGCTTCGCTTCATTCAGATTATTTTCCTCGTCGAAGCGGGCTTTCAGCTCAAACAAAACGCTGACATGCTTTCCGTTTTCGGCCGCCTTCAACAGGGCCGAGGTAATCCTGGAATGTTTGGCGATCCTGTAAACGGTGAGTTTAATGGAAAGAACACTGGGATCTTCCGCTGCATTTTCGATCAGTTCAAGCAAGGGTTCGATGCTGTTATAAGGGTGGTGTAGCATGATATCCCTCGCTTTCAGTACCTCAAAAATATCGTCGGTGGTATCTTCGGGATAAAGCAGGGGTGGCACCTGCTTGGGCTGGACAGGGAGCCGGTCCTTAAAATCCCTGTGGTTGACGATCTGCCAGAGGGCCGTGAAATCCATGAGGTCATCGTTCCTGACAATAAAAATATTCTCATCGTCGAGCTCCCATCTTTTCTTCAGTAAGGCCATCAGGCTCTCATCAAATCCCTCCTCGATCTCGATCCTCACGACCCTGCCCGTCTTGCGCGTTTTTAATTTGCTGTTCAGCTCTTCGATGAAATTAGCTTCCAGGTCATCACTTTCCTCTACCGTAAAATCGCCGTTGCGGGTAATCCGGAAAAGGTTTATGGATAAGATCCTGATGTTCCTGAAAAGCTTGTCCATGTTATCCTTGATAACTTCCGAGACGGGGATAAAGATCCGTTCATCGTTCCTTTCAATCTCGAAAAATTTGGGTATGTTCTGCGGGACCAGGATAAATGAGATCTTTTTCCTGTTCGGCTTATCGTTGGTAAGTGTTACTACGCCGAAGATCTGTGTCAGGTTCACCAGCAGGGGAAACGGGTGATAACTGTCATATACCATCGGGGTGAGCATGGGGAAGATGGTATTGACAAAATAGTCCCTGGCTTTTTTCCTTTCGTCCTCGTTCAACTCGCCTATCCTGGCAATGAGAAAATTATTTTCACGGAAAAGAGGAACGAGCTCATTTTTAAAATACTGTTTCTGTTCTTCAGCAAATTCATGGACCTTTTCAAACAACAGTTTTTTAAACGGTCTTTCCCTTAAGCCGGAATAGTCTATTCTTTCCTTGCCATAATCGAGGTAATTATAAAGGCTCCCAACCCTGATCATGAAGAACTCATCGAGGTTGGAACCGGTAATGGCCATGAACTTAAGCCGTTCTAAAATAGTACGGTTGGTTTTCCGGGCCTGGTCCAATACCCTTTGATTGAATTTAAGCCAGCTCAAATCCCTGCTGATCAGGTTCGAGCTTTCAATCATCGACTGAATTCGGCTTTTATCGATCGCAATACCCGGTGTAGTCTGACTCATAATTATATATCCAGGTTTGCGTATTTGGCGTTCTGTTCAATGAATTCCCTCCTGGGGGCCACCTCATCGCCCATCAGCATGGAAAACAGGTGATCGGCTTCCGCAGCCGATTCGATGGTAACCTTTTTCAGGCTTCTTGTTCCAGGGTTCATGGTTGTTTCCCAGAGCTGCGAGGGATTCATCTCCCCGAGTCCTTTATAACGCTGTATGGCAACGCCGTCTTCCTTTCCTTCGCTGCTCAGTTCCCTGATCAGCCTGTCGCGTTCTTCCACCGTCCAGCAATATTTCTCCACCTTGCCTTTCCGAACCTGGAATAAGGGCGGAATGGCTATATACATGTATCCCTGGTCGATCAATGCCCGCATGAAGCGGAAGAAAAATGTCAGGATCAGGGTTCTGATATGGCTTCCGTCGACATCGGCATCCGTCATGATGATAATCTTATGGTACCTTAGTTTATCGAGGTTTAAAGCTTTGTCATCCTCCGGCGTGCCGAATGCAACACCCAGGGCCGTAATGATGTTCTTGATTTCCTCGTTGTCGTAAATTTTATGTTCCTGGGCTTTTTCCACATTCAGTATCTTGCCTCTCAAAGGCAGGATGGCCTGGAAACGACGATCCCTGCCCTGTTTTGCCGAACCTCCAGCCGAATCACCCTCAACTAGGTAAAGTTCGCATCCTGCAGGATCTGTATCGGAACAATCGGCAAGTTTCCCCGGAAGGCCCGTCCCGGCCAGGATATTCTTTCTCTGAACCATTTCCCGGGCTTTGCGGGCAGCATGACGAGCCTGGGCGGCGAGGATTACCTTGTTCACGATAAGTTTCGCTTCCCGGGGGTGTTCCTCGAGGAAGTATTGAAGAGCCTCGCCTACCACTGTATCCACGGCTCCCAACAGGTCAGAATTTCCGAGCTTCGTCTTTGTCTGCCCTTCAAACTGCGGTTCTGCGACTTTAACGCTGATCACGGCCGTTAGGCCTTCCCTGAAATCATCGCCGGAAATTTCGATCTTGAATTTTTCGAGCTGCCCGGTCTTATCCGCATAGGATTTTAAGGTCCTGGTCAGTGCCCTGCGGAAGCCGGCAACATGGGTGCCCCCCTCAATGGTATTGATATTATTTACATAGGATACAACGTTTTCAGTAAAGGAAGTATTATAGGATAAGGCAACTTCCACCGGCGTATCCAACTTGGAGCCCGAAATAAAGATCGGCTCCGGGATCAGCTTATCGCGTGTACTGTCGAGGTAAGTCACAAACTCCTTCAACCCTCCCTCTGAATGAAATGATTCGGATTTATGCACGCCATTTTCATTCTTATCCCTCAGGTCGCTGAGTTTTATTGTAAGGCCCGGATTCAGGAATGCAAGTTCTCTTAATCTCGACGCGACCGTTTCATACTTGAACTCCTTTACCGTAAATATTGAATCATCTGGCAAAAAATGGACCTCGGTCCCCGTCCGGTTGGTCGTGCCTGACTGCCTTACGCTGTACTTGGGCAATCCCTTGGCATACTCCTGCTGGTACAGTTTGCCGTCGCGGTGCACCTTTACTTCCAGGTATTTTGAAAGCGCATTTACGCAGGAAACGCCTACGCCATGCAATCCGCCTGAAACCTTATAGGTGTTTTTATCGAATTTCCCGCCGGCATGGAGCATGGTCATGACCACTTCAAGGGCCGATTTCTTCTCTTTGGC
>DATDPY010000369.1:0-8434 GCA_035292565.1 Cyclobacteriaceae bacterium
GGCCAGCATAGGGGCGACAAGGCCGAATCGATCGGCGATCAATCCGGTGAGAATGGCGCCAATCGCGTAACCAAGGTCTCTCCAGAGCCGGAAGATGCCGATGCTTTTGGGCCGCTGGTCGGGATGGGTATGGTCGGCTATTGCGGCCAGAAAGGTCGGATAAACAATGGCTGTGCCGATTCCCAGCAGGGATGAGAGACCGATCAACATCAAAAATGAACTGCCTTTGATTATAGCAAGCAGTGCAATTCCCTGTAAGAACATCCCCAGGAACATCAACGTCTTTTTATGAAACCTGTCACCCAGTTTTCCCGTGAAAAGCTGCCCTATTCCCCAAACTGCCGGATAGGTTGCCACAATGATTCCCGACTGGTGCAGGTTGAATCCTTTCGATGCCAGCAGCAAGGGAAATAATCCCCATACCATTCCATCATTCAGATTATTGACAAGACCTGCCTGCGTTATTGATCCCAGGTTTTTATGCCGCCAGGTTGTCTCCCAGAACACTTTCTTCAATTTTGGAATATTGCTTGCCGTGGCTTCTATCAGCACATGCTTGCGAGTATCTTTTACAAACAGCCAGCTAAGCAGTAAACCAACAACTGCCAACAGAATTCCGACATAGAAGGGATAAGGGCGCAGTCCATAATTGCCAGCTATCCACCCCGTCAGGAAAGCGATCACGGCCAGGGCCAGGTAGCCCGAAAATTCATTTAGTCCCATCGCTAAGCCTCTTTCTTTTTCTCCGACCAGGTCAATTTTCATGACCACGGTGCTTGACCACGTAAGCCCCTGATTGATGCCCAGCAAAATGTTAGCGGCGATTATCCAGTTCCAGTCGGGGGCATAGATCAACAGGATCGGGACCGGAAGGGCAAATGCCCAGCCGATGATCAACAGATTCTTTCTTCCAAGACGATTCGCAAGCGTACCGGTGTAGTAGTTTGTAATGGCCTTCGTTATGCCGAAAACAACGATGAAAGAAAGGATGGAAACTTTAGCCTCCAGCCCGAATTCCGCTTCTGCGATTTGCGGAATGATGGTACGTTCCAATCCGATCATTCCGCCGACAAATGCATTGACGATCACCAGCAGCGTGAATTGCTTCCAGTTCTCTTTAAGCCCTAGTTTGATGGATATATCCAGTGATTTTTTTTTAACTCACGTCCACAGGCAAGCCCTTTAAAGACCAATCGGGGAATCCTTCTTCCAGGCGTGTCGCTTTAAAGCCGGTTTTATTCAATATGGCCACGGCTTCATCGGCATAAACGCAGAATGGCCCCCGGCAATACACAATAATCTCCGTCCGCCTGGGGAGTTCCGGCATTCGTTTTTTCAGTTCATCGACCGGAATTGAAACAGCATTCGCAATGTGGCCATTTTTGAATTCCTTTTCCGGGCGGACATCGAGAAGGGTAACTTTCCCCGATTCAATCTTTTTCAACAACTCGTCGAGGGTAATGGGTTCAAGCTTGAAATTCGATTCCCGGAACTCTTTTACAAGCCTTTCGATGGCGGCAATTCTTTCCACACCAAGCTCTCGCAACGCTTTCCATGCCAGGAAGACATTTTTATTCGATAATCGATAATAGATGAAATTGCCTTGTCGATGGATCTCCGCCAAATGCGCTTCTTTCAATATTTGTAAATGCTGGGAAGTATTGGCTACGGACAGGTTGATCTCAACTGCGATTTGTTCTACCGAAAACTCACCCTGCGCAAGAAGCTCGATAATTTCAAGTCGGTGAGGGTTCGCCATCGACTTGGTGATCCTGGCCAGCTCGCCATACACCCGGTCCTTAAATTCCCGTTTATTCATTTGTATAAGCTTTTTTTCTGTGACTTATGCCGGTCTCCTTTTAAACAGTAAATTATAAACTCTCGAAGGAATACAAATATCCATAGTACTTACCAGGGCTGCGATCGAAACAAGTATACCTCCCGCAATGTACCCCCAGACATTGAAATCCATTTCAAAGAGAAAAATAACTCCGCCCAGCCAAATAGTTGCGATTCCGCAGGCAAATCTTCCTTGATTTGACCTGGGCGGCATTTTTGGCCTGTTGATCAAATGTCGTATTACATAATTGTAAAAATAGTCAAAGGGATGATAGGGCGGCAGGGTGCCCAAAAAAGCTATGAACATTACGGCGCCTAATATTTTCAAATTGGTCAGCAGCAATCCAAGCGCCACAAGCGAACCGCATAAATAATACGCAAATCGAAATCCTGATTTGAAATCATTTAACTCGGAATCGGTAAATCCAATGTATCCTTGAATTTCAAGTCGTTTTCTTCTGATTGGGCTGAAAATACAATCCTGATTATTCATTATCAATTTCTGTTTTTTACCAGTTGTTTTATTGCACCTCAATTTCAATTAAAAATTTAATCGTTTTGGGAAACAGACATCGTATGGAATCACACGCCTGGTAGGTAAGCGCTCCGTTTAGTTGATAAAGATCCTTCGGTAATGTTTTTTGTGAATTAAAGAATGCCAGGATCTCAAATAATCCGTCATATACATCCAGGTCAACGTCGGTTCCTTCCAGCTTGAACTTTTTAACCGACGGGAAATTCAGCGATTTTATAATGAATTCACTGCCCCCGTCGATTTCGATTGTGGTAGGTATTATATATTCGTCATTTACTTCATTCGCCTGAATATGGTAGCCGTCCTTAACCTCGACTGAAATATTAATTACGGATTGCCTGCCGGCTTTTACAATTACCTTCGAAACGTTCACCTTTACAATTTCATCTCTAACCTGTCCGCCTGCCGTTAAGCTATACAGCAGAAACAGGATCAGCCATCGTGTCATATTCCGGATTCGATCAGTTCATCAAGTTTTTGTTTCAGCTTGCTCAGTTTCGCATCAAAACTGGTTGTATTAAGGAGAGAATAGAAACTGATCCTTCCTTCCTTGTCAATGATCAGATTAGAAGCAATGGGCACCTCATGCCGCTCCAGGTCCGGCTGTACACCTTCGGGCGCATAACTTGCCGATACCGTTCCGTCGGCATCCAGCAGAACGGGAAACGAAAAATTGAATCGGCCGAATGATTTCTCCACTAATTCCTTGCCTTCCTTAACGTCAACGACAAACACAACGACGCCTTTATCCCGGTAATCCTTGTTAAGTTGTTCCAGATGCGGGGCTTCAGCATTACAAAACGGGCACCAGGTGGTTGCAAAATGTATGACGATATACTTTCCTTTGAACTGCTCCAGGGAATACATTTTGCCATCAAGATCGTTAAGCGCAAATGAAGGCGCTTTTTGACCCAGCATAGGCTGAACTTCCTGCGCTCCGGCAGTAATTGAATGACTGACAGCCATAAATAAGATCAGGCTTTTGAGAATGGATTTCATTGATGGTTTTCTTTAATTTACGAATTATATTTCATTGCAAATAAGGATACGCTCTTTACGCCAAACTCCACGGATGCACCTTTCGCGGATTTGGAAATGAAAGAATAGGCATCATTATTTCTTATCATCAGGATTTCTATTCCTGCTTTTTCAATGCAGTTGCGATAATCATCCCGCTGACTGGCTCCGCCTATGCACGAAGCCCACAGGGTTGAATTACAGGTAACCGTTTCAGGAAGTTGTTTTTCCGTAACAATATCGGCAATCGCCAATCGTCCTCCCGGTTTAAGAACCCGGGATATTTCTGAAAAGACCTTTTCTTTATCGGGAATCAGATTGATCACTCCGTTGCTGATAACCGCATCAAAACTGCGATCGGGAAAAGGGAGGTTTTCGATATAGGATTTATGAAAAGTTATATTGCCGAACGAAAATTCTTTACAAAGTCGTTTGGCCTTTTCAAGCTGTTCGTCAGTCATATCAACGCCGAAGACCTTTCCTGATGCACCTACTTTCAAGGCAGCAAGAAACGCATCCATACCTGATCCGCTGCCCAGGTCAAGGACATGGTCTCCTTCTTTCAGGTTGCTCAGGTCGAAATAATAGCCCACGCCCGCAAAAGATTCAATTGCGGCAGCCGGAATGCGGTCAAGGTCTGTTTTTTCGTAACCCAGTTTTTCAGCCAACCCCCGGCCCATCTCAAAATGGTATTCTCCGGCGGGATTCAATGCAACATCCCTGTACATTTTTTTAATTTTCTGTTCCAGTTCCAGGGTATCTACTTTTTTGATTGGAGTAGTAATCATAACCGTGTTTTTAATGTTTATTGAAAAGCGAATTCGCCAAATTAAAAAGAAGTATTCAAGTATTCAATATAATTATTGAATATTTTTTAAATATCCCTTATTCCCGCCTTTCCGCAGGAATTAGGACTATCTTTATAACCTATCCTTAATTAAATAATCAATGACTGACCCTATTCTTGACAAGTTAAACCTCCCACCGGAGGTTGAAAAAGCAATTAAGTCATGGAGGCTGATTGCTTCGATATTATTAATCGTGATCATTTTGTGGCTGTCTGTTTTCCAGATCAGCACGGAAGAAGTTGGCGTAATCACAAGATTCGGCCGTTATGTACGGCAGGTTGAACCCGGCCTTAACGTGAAAATCCCATTTGCCGAGGATGTTTATAAGGTGCCGGTCGAGCGACAGCAGAAACTGGAGTTTGGCTTCCGGACGACCAGTGCGGGCATCGATTCCGAATACGAGCGCACCAGGGATGCCGAGAGTGAATCGCTGATGCTTACCGGAGACCTGAACCTTGCCGAAGTTGAGTGGGTGGTTCAATACCGGATCGACGACGCCTACATGTACCTGTTTAAGGTGAGAAACCCGGAAAATACACTGCGGGATATTTCGGAAGCGGCCATGCGTCAAATTGTCGGCGACCGCACCGTTAATGAGGTGCTTACCGTGGGCAGGACGGAAATCGGCAGCAGGCTTGAAGAGCTGATCCAGGAAATATGCAGGGAATATTCGATGGGCATCAAAATCGAGCAGGTGGTCCTGCAGGATATTAATCCGCCCGAACCTGTAA
Source organism: Cyclobacteriaceae bacterium (assembly GCA_035292565.1). Taxonomy (GTDB): domain Bacteria; phylum Bacteroidota; class Bacteroidia; order Cytophagales; family Cyclobacteriaceae; genus DATDPY01. Next base: position 4,971 of record DATDPY010000369.1, read on the forward strand.
AAGCCGCATTCAATGCCGTGAATGAAGCCCAGCAGGAAAAAGAAACCCTGATTAACCAGGCCAGGTCGGAATACAATAAGGTAATTCCCTGGGCCAGCGGCCAGGCTGAGGAAACCATACAAAAGGCTGAAGGATATGCCACCGAACGTGTCAACAATGCTCAGGGAGAAGTGGCCAGGTTTCGGGCGCTTTATAGCGAATATCTTAAAGCTCCCGAAGTGACCAGGAGAAGGATCTACCTGGAAACGATGTCGAATGTAATCCCAAGACTCGGGAATATTATTATCTCCGACCAGGAGGGCAACAACGTCTTGCCGCTGCTGCAGATGCAGATGAAGGAAAACACCCTAAAAACAGAAAACCAATGAGAACTAAAATAATCCTGATCGTCGTAGTAGCCGTTGCCTTTCTGATCATATTGAACGGAAGCGCATTTATTGTCCAGGAAAAAGACCAGGTGGTAGTGACCCAATTCGGCAGACCTGTAGGAAAAGCAATTACCGAACCCGGGATGTATTTCAAGATCCCTTTTATCCAAATGGCCAATTATTTCGAGAAACGTTATATGGAATGGAACGGCGACCCGAACCAGGTCCCGACCAAGGACAAGAAGTTCATCTTCGTGGACACCTATGCCCGTTGGCAGATCACCGATCCCCTGCAATTTTTCAAAAGACTTACGAACGAACGGGGAGCTCAATCGCGTATTGATGATATACTCGATGGCGATACCCGGAATTTCATTGCCAATAACAATATTGAAGAGGCGGTCCGTACCAGCAACAGGACGCCGGTTGCTTCCGATACCGAGCTTATCAGCGATTCGCTGGCTGTTATCTATGTGGGGCGCGACAAGATCCAGAAAATGATCCTGGAATCCGCCAACAAGCAGACCTCGGATCTTGGTATTGTGATCCTTGATTTTCGTTTTAAAAGGATTAATTATGTCCAGGAAGTCCAGGACCAGGTTTATGAGCGAATGAAGAGCGAGCGTTTCCGTATTGCCGACAAGTTCCGTTCGGAAGGCCAGGGAGAAGCCTCGAGGATTAACGGGGAAAAGGAGAGGGAACTGAAAAACATTCAATCCGGCGCCTTCAGGGATGCAGAGCAAATTAAAGGCCGGGCCGATGCTGCAGCAGCCGCCATATACGCCCAGGCTTATAATCAGTCAGTCCAGTCGAGAAATTTATACAGCTTTCTGAAGTCGATGGAAACATTCGAAAAGACCTTCGATGGAAAAACATCTGTTTTCCTTTCGACCGACAGCGACCTTTATCAATACTTGAAAGAAATGGACTGAAAAAATAGAAATTGCCCCTGGCTTTTAAGCCGGGGGCATTTTTTATTTGAAATAAGAATTTTTTTAACTTGTTTTAAAACTTAAGTCTGTCGGGAACCAATCTTAGTCCTTAAATTTTTTTATATGACAACATCAATACTAAAACTGCAATCACAGATCATTCGCATTTCAGCTCTTTGCCTGGCTCTCGCCCTGTTCATTCCGGGCGGGTCGCTGATGGCCCAGAGGAAAAAAGGTAAAAAGCAGGACAAAACCCCGGTTGAGGAGGGCATTGTCCTGACGGAGAACGGGTTGAGCCGTTATCGGATAGTCATACCGGTATATGCTACGGAAAATGAAAAAAAGGCGGCCACGGTGCTCCAGGAATATCTGCTTGAAATTTCTGGTGCTGCTTTGCCAATCATCGCATCGGATAAATCCCGGAGTTCCTATGAGATCGTCCTCGGGCAGAACGAACGGCTCGATGAACTGAATACAGGCATCAGCCTGAATGTCCTGGAAGCTGACGGTTTCAGAATCAAGACCGACAGCGCACGCCTGATCATCGCCGGAGGAGATAAAAAAGGGACCCTGAACGGGGTATACACTTTCCTGGAAAAATACCTGGGCTGCAGGATGTATATGCGGGATGTCAGGGTATTTCCGAAACAGGACCGGATCGTCGTGAAGCAGATCGATGACCAGCAGGTCCCGGTAATTAAATTCCGGTCAACACATTACAGGACTACCTGGAACCAGGATTATGTAGATTTCCATAAACTCAGTCATGATGCAAACGGAAACCGGTCTGACTGGGGACTCTGGGTGCATACATTCCACAGGCTGGTCCCGCCCGAAACCTATTTTGAAAAGCATCCTGAATATTATTCCATGGTAGATGGCAAGCGGACTCCGACCCAGCTTTGCCTGTCCAATCCCGAAGTGCTGAAAATCGTTGTTCAGAACCTGCGTAAGGAAATGTCTGAAAGGCCGGAAGCTACCTATTGGTCGGTCAGTCAGAATGATAACAGGCGTTATTGCACCTGCGATAAATGCAAAGAGATCGATGATCGCGAGGGCACGCCTGCCGGTTCCATCATCAGTTTCGTGAACCAGGTTGCCGACCAGTTCCCCGATAAGATGATCTCAACCCTTGCTTATGAATACGGGCGCAAGGCACCGAGGAACCTGAAGCCGAGGCAGAATGTGAATATCATGCTTTGCAGCATCGAGGTTTTCCGCGATAAGCCGCTTACCGAGTCTACCGACTCCATGGCCACCACCTTCGTTCGCGATGTCCGGGAATGGGGAAGGATCGCCAGCGATATCATCATTTGGGATTATGTAATCCAGTTCAACCACCTGATCAGTCCATTCCCCAACCTGCAGGTGCTCCAGCCGAACCTGCAGTTCTTTGCGGAGAACGGGGTGACCGCCATGTTCGAACAGGGGAACAGGGAAGTGGGCGGTGATTTTACCGAACTGCGTTCCTATTTGATATCAAAATTTTTATGGGACCCTTATGCGAATGCAGATACCGTAATGAACGATTTCCTGAACGGGTATTACAGCGCTGCAGGGAAACCCATCCGTCAGTATATCGACATCATGCGGGAAGCTCTGCTCGCTTCCGGGCAGTCGCTACGGATCTTCGGTTCACCGGTTGAAGCCGCAACCAGCTACCTGACACCCGAATTGATCAAAACCTATAATGTGCTGTTCGACCAGGCGGAAGATGCGGTCGACACCATTCCGGAAATCCTGGAAAGGGTCAGAATTGCACGCCTACCCCTGCAATACGCCATGATGGAACAGGCCAAAATGAATTACTATGGTGAAAACGGCCTCTTCATAAAATCTGACGGTAAGTGGATCGTCCGGCCGGATATCCGGACTATGATCGATCCCTTCGCCGACCTTTGCATTCGCCAGGGAGTGACCAGGGTTAAGGAATGGAGCACAACACCGGAGGCCTACCGTTCGGCCATGTACAGGCTATTCACCCTGGGCATGAAAGAACATCTGGCCTTTGGGAAGAAGGTTAAATACTTGAGCCCCGACAGCGCTGCCTTGCGCGAGAATGCATACCTGATGCTTACCGACGGAAAACGCGGCAGCGCCGATCCCGGATTCAACTGGCTCTATTTATCGGAAAAAGACGTGGACGTGGTGATCGACCTTGGGG
>DATDPY010000370.1:0-5968 GCA_035292565.1 Cyclobacteriaceae bacterium
GATCTCTCCATTGCCTTTACGGCATCTTTCTCGTCGGCACCGCCCCAGAGCCACCCGCCGATGGCCCAGGCGCCGAAAGTAAGATTCGAAATTTTTATTCCGGATTTTCCCAGATTCACGTATTTCATATTACTTTTTTTATATATCCCAAAACTTCCATGCCTTGTTCAAAGACGATATCGACAGGGATCCCGGCATGACGAAGCCTTTCAAGATCCATTGCAAGTTCATCGCCGATCACACCTTTTTCAGTAATAAGTCTGCCGGCTCCATCGTAGTCGCCGTTTCCCTGCAAAATCAGGAGTTTCGCCGTCAACCCGCCGATTGCCCTGTCCATATTCCGGAAATTCACCTCATACGTCCCATTTTCGGGGTCATAGCTGAATGCTCCCTCATCTTTAAAATAGTTGAAACAGATCATATTGGCCTTCCCATGGGCTTCAGAAGCCCCGAAACGGACCGACCGGAGAATTCCGGCAAGAAAGGTTGTATAATACTGTACCAGTTCCCCGCCCAATTCTCCTTTTTCATGAAGTTTCTTCACCATGTATAAGCCCAGTATATCCGCCTTCCCTTCCTCAATGGCGGAAAAATGTTCTTTCAATTCAGCCCGCACCGGGGCCTTTTGATTTATCGTATACTTGACACCAAGTCCATGGGCAACTTCGTGGAACATCGTATTTGCAAAAAATGCGTCGAAAGTTATCAAATCCACTTGTTCCTTGCTGATAAGCTTGCCGGCGATCGGCATGAGGATATGATCAAATTTGGCTTTCATTGCATTTTTAAGCTGGAGCCGCCGGGTTCCGACCGAGGACTGTATGGACTCATCATTTGGAAGATTTATGGCTATCGTTTTGCCTCCCGAATTTGCCTCACCTGCATAATAGATAACATCGTATGCATTCAGGTCGCTCCCCGATCCCGGTTTTTCTTTTTTATATTCCGCCGGTACGGGAAGACTGTCCTGTAGCTCCGGCAGGAAGGCGATGAATTTATCAAGACGTCGGCTCCACTCCTTATCCTTGACAAGGACGAATGCCTCATGCGCAGCTTTATATCCGAACAATCCGTCTTCATAAGTTTCGATGGGTCCGATCACGATATCGATGGTATTGTCTTTCATTTTCATCCAGGCGATATCACTTTCCCGGTATTGATCATTCAGAAGAGCGGCCGATCTTAAATTCAGATAATTTTTCAGTCCGGGGTCTTCGGCAAGATCTGCCGCCTGGCCCAGGAGATTTGAAATGGCAGGGACCCATTCGGAAAAAAATTTGTAATAAGGTACGGATATCAGTTTTCCCGAATCGTCACGCCGGATTATCGTATACTGGCTGGTTTTATCTTCCGATTCAAACCGGTCGAACTCCTCCCTGGTCATGTCGGCAGGGTAAAAATTTGCACCTGCAGGTTTTTGGCGGAAGCCCGGAATAAAAGGCATATTATTATTCAGTCTGTCCCATGGGCCATAATTGATTTCCGCGAACTGCCTGAGTTTTTGATCGTGCACCGTAGACAGGAATTCATCCTTATCGCCAAAGGCCTCAATCCAGAATATACTGTCGATGATCGAGGCCGCCTCCATCAAAACCGGGATCATACTTTTTTCCTTATCGGTTAATTTTCCGAGGTCGGTGGTTAACGGAACGGTCTTGTACATATATTCAAAATTATGATCCGTTGAATCGGATTTTCCGGCTTCTGTTGATTTTTGCTGATCGCAACCCGCCAGGATTAAGAAAGCAGCGGCAATTGTGGAATAAATTCTCATATGATGGCATTTCATTAATAAAGATAAGCTTCCAGGCGCTTAAAATTCTGCAGTAAAATTTCTAACTTGCTTTTTATAGCGGGGGTAAACTTAATCAAATGGGAAGGCTCCTTAATATATTTCTGGTTCTTTTTTTTGCAGGTTTATGCGCATCCGCCGGTCCGGCCGACAGCCTTGAAATGTTGATAAAAGAAGCCACCTCGGATAATGATAAAGCAAGGTTATTATTGAGGCTGACCGAAGTATATGGATTGAATGGAGGTGTCGAATATTTACAGGCGAACCGGCGTATACTCATCCTCAGGAATAACTCCAACAGGCTTATCATAGCAAAAGCGAATGAAAATATTGGAGATTACTACTGGCTGAGATCTGCCATGGACAGTGTGCGGTATTATTACAATAAATCACTGACGGAATATCTTAGCGAAAACAAGATCAGTAATACCGGTACGATCCTTTACAAATTAGCCCAGGTTTATAACCAGTCGGCCAATTACAAAGCGGCATTGCAGTATGCCAATGAGGCTTTCGATAAGTTCAAGTCCACCGATGATCAGCCGAACCTGGCTAATATTTACGCATTGCTTTGCGATATTCAATCCAAGATGGGATTAAAGGAAAAGGCTATCAATAATTGCATTACCTCACTGAAGATCTACGATGAGACCGGCCGGTTGCAAGGGAAACCCGGCCTATTGAATTCAATAGGGAATATATACCTCGACCTGAAACAGCTTGACAAATGCGATCAATATTTCAGGGAAGCCCTTGCCCTTGCCCGGGCCAACAATAACCGGCCGGAAATTGCCGGCACGCTCAATAACCTCGCCGATACATTCCTTGAAAGATTTGAACTCGACAGCGCCTATGATTATTACGGAATGGCGCTTGAGATTCAGCAGGAGGATGGGAACCTGAACCAGCTTGCGGCTACATACCTGAAAATCGGTAAAGCTGATGTTAAGGCCGGCGATAATCTAAAAGCGTTATTTCATCTCCAGGAAGGACTGAAGTATGTTCAGCAATCCCCTGACAACGAAATTCGGGCGAGACTGTATTCCGAGCTTGGAAACGTATACTCGAACCTCGGGAACCTGAGGCTGGCAATCAATTACCTGAAACGGGCCCTGGCGGATGCCCAGCGCGTGGATTCCGATCCAATACTTCAATCATGTTATAACAACCTGGCCAAATATTACGATCTGCTGGGTGATGAGGAAAATGCACTGGTGTATTTCAAGCTGTATATGCTCCACAGGGAATACATGTTCGATAACCAGAGCGCCCTGAAGATCGCGGAAATAGAGGCCTTGTACAACCTTGAGAAAAAAGAAAAGGAGATCCAATTATTGAAAAGTGAGAACAGGATAAAAGACCTGGAAGCATCCTCCCGCAAACTTATCAATATTGTCCTGGTTACCGGGCTGATCATCGTTATCGCATTTTCCGTGATCATTTATCGACAATTCCGGATACAGAATAAGGCCAACCTCGTTTTGTCCATGCAAAAGGAGGCGATAGATCTTCAAAAAAAGGAAATTGAAAAGCAGAGGGATAACATCAAGGAGAGCAATATCATGCTCGAAGATAAGAACATGCAAATCACCGACAGCATCGAATATGCAAAGAGGATACAATTTTCACTTCTGCCCGACCAGGGGTTCCTGAAAAGTGTTTTCCCATCTTCTTTCATGATCCATATTCCCAAAGACATTGTAAGCGGAGATTTTTATTACCTGGGCGAAGTTGGGCAGGTGGTTTACATTGCGGCCATTGACTGTACAGGGCACGGGGTGCCGGGTGCCTTCATGACCGTGCTTGCCCACGGACTTCTAAGCCAGGTGCTGTCTGATAATGCCATACTTTCCCCTGATAAAATCATCAGCGATCTGGATAAGAAAGTCAGGTTGAACCTTAATCAGCATGGCATATCGCTGTCGCCATTCGAGGGCATGGACATGGGCCTATTACAGATCGACCGGAAACAAAACACCATTTCCTATTCAGGAGCGAAAATACCTGTTTATCACTTTAACGGAAGTGAGTTGCTGCAGATTGAACCTGACCGGTATTCTATTGGCGGGAACGGCATCGAAAATAAATCATTTACCAGGAAAAGCATTTCCTATAACCCGGGGGATATCCTGTACCTGTCGACGGATGGTTACCAGGATCAGTTTGGAGGGCACAATGGGAAAAAATTTATGAAACTGCATTTCAGAAATTTACTGAATGAAGTGGCCCGCCTGCCTATCCAGGAACAGGAAAATGCGCTGGTATCCATTTTCAACAAATGGAAAAGCGACAATCCGCAAACCGATGACGTGCTCATCCTGGGATTACAGCTATAATTTTTAGGCTACGGTTGAAAAGAGGTGAAAAGATCAAGAAATAAAACTTCATCCCGAAAACGAACTTTCAGCAAACCGGAAGCCGAAGCCGCTATAGCCCGGTACTGTTCCTACCAGGAGAGGACCATAGGAGAAGTCAGGCGGAAGCTTGGCGCCATGAATGTTGAGAGCGAGGTTGCCGAGGAGATCATTGCGAGGATGCTGAGCCAGGGATTTATTGATGAATACAGGTACGCCGATGCCTTTATGCGTGGAAAGTTCAACCAGGCGAAGTGGGGAAGGCTGAAGGTGATCAATTCATTGAAGAGAAAAGGTTTAAGCCTGGACCTGGCCAAGCAGACTTTCAACCGGTTCGGCGATGGTGAATATCGACGTCTTGCGGCAAATCTTGCGAGGAAGAAATACGATGAACTAAATGACGATAACAAGATTATTAAAAAACATAAAACGGCGCGATTTATGATTTCCCGGGGATTTGAAAACAGCCTGATATGGGAAATACTCAACGATGATTCTTTCTGAGAGCGGTAAGTTAGTATAAATATTGCTTGCTCGGGATTCAAATTCTTATGAGTTTTACAGTTCGCTGTTCCATATAATTCAATTTTCTTTCTATGGAATTAAAACTTGCCTCGAATACAGTTATCGGCCAATTAAAAAATGTCCTGGACCAGATAAAACAGGAAGATTATATAAAGATCATTCCATCTCATAACGCCACGGTTGGCCAGCATGCCCGTCATATCATTGAATTTTATTCCTGCCTTTTCGGAGGAATCGAAACCCAGACAGTAAATTATGATAATCGAATGAGGGATCATGATATAGAAACGGATATCCGGACAGCCAAATCCAGGATCGGGGAAATTATTACCCGGATACGTAATTTCCACGAGGACCCATTGCTCGATCTTGAGGTGAGCTATAATTCGGCCGGCGCTCCTAAAACCGTAATTAAAACCTCCTATTCCAGGGAGCTCGTGTATAATATTGAACATACTATACATCACCTTGCAATTATAAAGTCGGCCCTCCAGCAATATTTTCCTTATATCAGCCTGCCGGAAAATTTCGGTGTAGCCAATTCGACAATACGATACAGAGACCAGCTTACTCATTAATTGTTACGCGACATGTGCACGGTCACCTTTGTTCCTGTGAAGGAGGGATTCTTCCTTTCAACCAATCGTGATGAGATCATCAGCAGGGCCAGGGTTGAATGGCCGGTTGAAGAAGAACGGGAAAATTTCAAACTCCTGTACCCCCGCGACCAGGCCGGATCAGGAACCTGGGTAATTGCCGACAGCCGGAATAACGCCGCCTGCCTTCTGAATGGGGCATTTTTGCCGCACACCCGTCGTGAAAAATACAGGCACAGCCGGGGATTAATCCTACGAGGGATTTTCAGCTTTCCATCCATGCAGGATTTTGCGGATCAATATAACCTTGATGATATCGAGCCCTTCACCCTAATCGTGGTCTGGGATAAACATTTGTTTGAGTTCAGGTGGGATGGCGGAACAAAACATTTATACAGCCTGGAATGGAAAAACCCGAAGATCTGGTCCTCCGTTACCCTGTATTCGCCGGATATGGTTAAACTGAGGGAAGCCTGGTTTAATCAGTGGATGGGGGAAAGCGGAATGCGGGAAATTAATACCGCCGGAATATTGTCATTTCATAAATCCGCAGATAACGGCGATCCCGGTGTCGCCATCAGGATGAAACGGGAAAATATACAGACGATTAGCATTACCTCCATCTTTGCTTCAGGCAATGGTCTGGAAATGCATTATATTGACCTGGTCAACTTAATTGAAGGATCAAGCGGTTTTAAGTC
>DATDPY010000371.1:0-6628 GCA_035292565.1 Cyclobacteriaceae bacterium
CAAGTAAGGAATTCTTACCTCTTTTAGCTCGAAAAATACAAATTCCTTCTAATTATAACTACCTGTCCTATAATAGCTTATCGCATTATTTTTCTAATGACCGTCATTAGAATTTTTCCTTATTGAATAATCTGGGTTTAATAGATTTTGGATATTCGATATCTGATATTCGATATCTGATATTTTGTCACCACCTACCCCCACACTCACACCCAAACCCACACCCCTAACTTATATTCACCTGTAAACCAATCCCATGGAGGCGAGAACTTTTTTGGTGGAATTAAATTCAGTATGCAAGATACCATCGATTCCAAGCTCGCTGGCTACCTGGATGAACAACGGCCGGTCATCGATATAGATCACCTCGCCGGGTGGGACCTGGGCAATATTCAGGGCAATTTTATATATGTCGGGATCGGGCTTCCGGTAGTGGACGTAACAGGATGAAATGAAAAAATCGATAAACTCGCCGAGCTTGAATTTTTTAATCCGGTATTCATTCAGCTCCAGGCCTTCGTTGCTGACAACCGCTACTTTCAATTTATACCGGCTTTTCAATTCGCGCATCATGGCGATCATGTCCGGGAATGGCTTCGACTTTCCGAACATATATTTTTTGAATTCCGATACGGTAAAATTCCTTTTCTTGTAGAACACCACCCGATGCAGGTATTCATCGAGCGAAAGCTTGCCTACTTCATAAGTATCAAAGGTAAGGTGATGCCGTTCAAGCATTTCATCCGTCTCGAGATTAAAATGACGGGCCGCCCCCTGGCGTATGTTTCGGTCCCAGCCATTGGTTAACAACACTCCCCCGATGTCGAGGAAAAGGGTAGATTTCCTGGAATTTTTAGGCATGATCTGGCTTGGTTAATTATAAAATAATTTTTAGCGGAATTTTAAAGATAAGCTTTTTATTTATTTAATTACAAGCTGTAAAATGTTATGCACGATCTTCGCAATGAAATAAAGTTGATTTTTATTGTTCTCCTGATGATACTCTCAACAGATAAAGTGATTTCCCAGGCCGGGAGCTTTTCAGGCTGGGATGTTGGCGGGAAGGACTACCTGACTGTTCATGTTAAAGACGGCAATATCAGCCGGATTGAAATTACAAAGCCCTCTGGCCAGACCGGCGAAAAAATATTTATTTCTCCGGGATTCATAGATACACAGGTTAATGGCTACGCGTCGGTAAGTTTTTCTGAGAAAGGTCTGACCGAAGAGGCGGTCCGGAGGGTCGTTGATACTTTGTTCCGCGAAGGCGTCACCACATTTTTTCCTACGATCGTCACAAGCCCCGGGGATATAGTCCTTGAAAACCTGTCGGTTCTTGCAACCGTCATGAAGGACTCTGTTCTGGGTCATGTCATGCCGGGCGTATTTCTCGAAGGCCCGTATATTTCCCCGGAAGACGGATTCAGGGGTGCGCATGACAGACGGTGGGTGAGGTTGCCGGACTGGGAAGAATTTAATTCATTTTACCGGGCATCGGGAAGAAAGATCATTCAGGTGGGCCTGGCCCCGGAATTGGAAGGCGCAATCGAATTTATCTCAAAAGTTGCAGGTCTGGGTGTTTACGTATCGCTGGCCCATCATAATGGGAGTGCAGAGATCATTGGAAAAGCCGTGGACGCTGGCGCAAGGATTTCTACCCATCTTGGGAATGGCTGCGCAAATTACATACACAGGCATAATAATCCGGTCTGGCCCCAACTCGCCGACAGTAATCTGACGGCGTCGATAATTGCCGACGGGCATCATTTAACCAAAGACGAACTCACCGTGTTCTTTAAAGCCAAGGGCCCTGACAGGATCATGCTGGTTTCCGACGTTACAGAACTGGCCGGTATGCCTCCCGGGGAATATAGCTGGGATGGGAAAAAAGTGATCATGACGAGAGAAGGAAAACTCATCTACCCGGAGCAGGAAGTCCTCGCAGGCGCTTCGCTCCCCATCCGAACCGGCATTATGAATATGGTCAGGTTAGCGGGCTGTGCTCTGGCAGAAGCAGTCAACCTGGCATCCCTGAACCCGGCCAGGGTTTATGATCTGTCGGATCGTGCGCAAATAAAGCCCGGATTATCTGCTGACCTGGTATTGTTTACGATCGAAAATAATACGTTGGTTATTCAGAAAACAATTGTCCGGGGAAAAGAGAAATTCAATAAATAATGCCCATGAGCAGGTTTAAGAAAATAGGATTGTATTTATCTGCCATCGGGCCGGGCTTATTCCTCATCGGGTACAATATCGGGACAGGGAGTGTGACAACCATGGCCAAGGCAGGGGCTAATTATGGCATGTCGCTGTTCTGGGCCCTGGTACTTTCCTGTATATTCACCTACGTATTAATGGTGGCCTATGGCCAGGTGACCCTCGTAACCGGACAGACAGCGCTGTTCAATTTCAAAAAAAAAATCCGGGCGGGGCTGCTAGTTTCAATATATATCCTGGCAGCAGTTGTTATTGGCGAGCTCCTTGCCATCATCGGAGTGATGGGCATCGTGGTTGACCTGCTGGCGGAAGGATTCCGGATAATCGGCCTGGGAGAAATAAGGAAAATCTGGATCACGTCCACCATCATCGGCCTGATGTTCGTTTTGCTTTGGTTCGGAAGGTATTCCGCATTTGAAAAAGTACTTACCTTTTTCGTGATCCAGATGGGCGTTTGCTTTATCATCGTATTCTTCATGGTAAGGCCCGATACGATAGCGATCCTTAAAGGATTGGTCCCCAGCGTGCCGGATCAGGAAGGAGCTTTTGCGCTCGTTGCCGCCATGGCCGGCACCACCTGCTCTTCCGCTCTGTTCGTGGTAAGGAGCATTGTAGTTGCTGAGAAAGGCTGGACAATCATGGATCTAAATAAGGAAAAAAAGGATGCCCTGGTGTCTTCTGCCATGATGCTTTTCCTCAGCAGTGCGATCATGGCGGTGGCTGCAGGTACGCTCCATATAATGGGCCTGAAATTAAATAATACCGTGGAGATGATTCGGTTATTTGAACCCCTGGGAGGGAGAGCGGCAGCAATTATCCTTATCCTTGGCATCGTAGGTGCAGGATTGTCGACGATCTTTCCCATCATCCTGATAGCGCCCTGGCTCTATTGCGATATAACCGGAAAGACAAGAAATATCAAATCTCCGTTGTTCCGTACTCTTGGATTCATCGGCCTGCTTTTCGGCTTCGGATTGCATGTCATCGATAAGGCGGCGCCGGCCATGATGATCTTTTCACAGGCTATACAGGCGTGCATTCTCCCTGCAGTCGCCATACCCATTACCCTGATGATCACGAGCAGGGAGACCATGGGAGAAAACACGGCCGGTCCGCTGATGAAAGCCGGGCTGCTTGCTGTAATTATTTTTTCCCTGATCACAACATGGTTCGCTTTAAAAGACCTCCTCTTTATTTAGACTGTCACATGAAATATCCTGTGATTTATACAAAAGATAAGCTGATCGTTCGGATCCTGGAAACCCCGGTTGAACTTGGCCAGAATGCCGCCAAATATGTGGAAAGCAAACTCGATGAAACCATCCGGAAAAGATCTTCTGCCCGGATCATCATTGCAACCGGGGCATCCCAGTTTGAGTTATACAAATCTTTGAAGAAATGCAACATTGATTGGAAAAAGATCACCGTTTTCCACCTCGATGAATATGCTGGCATGCCGGCAAGCCACCCCGCGAGTTTTCGAAAATACCTTAAAGAAAGAATTCTTGATCTTGTTAATCCCTTCCAGGTGCATTTTCTTGCGGGAGATGCGGCTGACCTGGAGGCTGAATCTGTCCGCTATGCAGGATTGCTGATGCAGGGCGATATTGACCTGGCTTGTATCGGCATTGGTGAAAACGGGCATATTGCATTTAACGACCCGCCTGTTGCCGATTTCGACGATCCGAAGATGGTTAAGCTGGTTAAGTTGGATGACGACTGCAAGAAACAGCAGATGGGAGAAGGCTGGTTCCCGACGATCGGAGATGTTCCGACCCATGCCTTATCCCTGACGGTGCCGGCCATAATGCGGGCAAAGAAGATCAGTTGTGTGGTGCCTGATCAAAGAAAGGCGAAAGCCGTGAAAAATACTGTTGAAGGACCGGTCGCGACCTCCTGTCCGGCTTCAATCCTTCGCACACATCCGGATGCCATATTGTGGCTGGATAAAGACTCTGCTTCTTTGTTGGAGCCATGAGCAGGATAGTATGGGTATTCCCCACGGTGATTTGGATTATTAATATTCCGTTCCAAAGATCCCTGATCATGTTGGAGCAGGATGCCCTCCCCTCTCGAGAGGGGTTCGGGGGTGTGTCATCCGGTATTAAAAATAAATTTATGTTTTATAAAAGACTTGACACATTTAAATTTACCCGATCGTTAAGAAATCCTTAATATACACACCCCTTAATCCCCTCTCAAGAGGGGACGCATCCTACTCCCGCAAAATGACCTTCAATTAACGGCTTCTCTTTAATCCAGGAGCCGGAAGATTTCGTTTATCCAAGACTTCCGGGTTCTGGATGAAATCTACCTCGTTAAAAGATGAATTGTAATAATGGAGCAGGATGCCCTCCCAACTCGAGAGGGGTTCAGGGGTGTGTCATCCGGTATATATTATACATTTTTATATAAGTTGTTTCATCAAACAGGTATTTTTCCTATATTTATGAGGTATCTGAATCATGATCAAATAGTTTTTTAGACTGATGCTTTTTTAGAATTTAGTCATCACCGGAACCTGATTTTTTAACATAAATAATCTTTTTATGAAAAAAACTTTTCGATTCAACCTGAATCATCAGCCTGTGGAGGTGGAATTGAGCGGAGAGGAAACCCTTTTATGGGTGATCCGATCCATCCTGAATCTCACAGGAACAAAATACGGGTGTGGAATGGGCCATTGCGGCGCCTGTACCGTCCTGGTCGACAGGGAGCCGGTCAGGTCATGCATGATCTATACTGAAGATGTTGAAGGAAAGGATGTCCTGACCATCGAAGGCCTTGCCGAAAACGGGGAACTTCACCCGGTCCAGAAAGCATTTATCAAGCACGATGCCCTTCAGTGCGGTTTTTGCACGCCGGGCATGATCCTCAATGCCGCCGGGCTGCTTTCTAAGAACCCGGAACCAACACGCCAGGAAATAATCGATGGAATGCATGATAATCTTTGCCGTTGCGGAACTCATGGCCGAATTATCGATGCCATACAAACTGCAGCCGAAGAGATGAAAGGAGGGGTGAAGTGATGAGAACCGACATGATCAAGAATCCCTATTATAAGGGAGACCTTAAACCCAAAAACATTGACCGGAGGGAATTCCTGAAACACCTCGGCGGCGGGGTAATCGTTGTTTACACCATGGGTAACATGACTCTGATGCAGGCGTGTTCCCGGAAAGAGGAAGAAAAGCTGGCAGATTTCAATGCCTTTCTCCGGATCGGGGAAGATGGCAAAGTCGATTGTTTCTCCGGGAAGATCGAGATGGGCCAGGGAGTGAATACCTCCATCCCGCAGGTACTTGCCGAAGAGCTGGAAGTTGACATGCATTCGATCCATATGGTCATGGGTGACACGGAATTATGCCCCTTCGACGAAGGGACCTGGGGATCGATGACCACAAGGTTCCACGATCCGTTGATCAGGGCAGCGGCAGCAGAAGCCCGAGAAATCCTGAAAGAACTGGCTTCCAAAAAACTGGATGTAGCCATTGACCAGCTAATAGTAAAGAATGGTGTGGTTTACGACAGCAACGACGAATCCAAAAAAATATCCTATGCTGAGTTAACCAGGGGCCAAAAAATAGTGAAGACGCTGAACGAAAAGCCTCCGGTTAAGAAAGCATCCGAGTTCAATCTGATTGGAAAGTCATTTTACAGGCTTGATGCGGAAGAGAAAGTTACCGGCAAGGCCTTGTATTCTGGCGATATCCGGCTGCCCGGCATGAAATATGCTGCAATAAAAAGACCTCCGGCTATTGGAGCAACTTTGAAAAGTGCGGATACCTCGGCTGCGGAAAGTATGGAAGGAGTGGAGATTATCAGGGAAAACGATTTTATTGTGGCCCTGCATGATTACCCGGAAACTGCGATACAGGCTGCCGCAAAGATCAAGGCGGAATGGGAGCCCCCGCAAGTCATGGCGGATGATAAAACCATATTCGATTATATCGTAAAATCGGCAGATGAAAGCGAGGTGGTTGAACAGTCGGGAGACCTTGAGGCCGGGAAAAAAGGATCAGAGATCGTCGTCGAAGAGCAATATGTCGATGGCTACAAGGCGCATGCTTCCATCGAGACGCATACCGCCACCGCTGTCTTCGAGGATGGAAAGCTGACCATGTGGGCTTCTTCACAGACCCCGTTCGGCACACGCCAAGCTATTTCAGATACTTTCAAACTTCCGCTTGAAAAAGTTCACCTGAAACAGATCTACCTGGGCGGAGGGTTCGGCGGTAAGATATATAACCACCAGGCCATTGAAGCTGCCCGGATAGCGATATTAAGCAAAAAGCCGATACAGCTTGCATGGTCGCGGCGGGAGGAATTCATGTATGATCTATTCCATACGGCTGGGGTAATCAGGATCAACTCCGGTGTAAGCAAGGACGGCAAGATAAATCACTGG
>DATDPY010000372.1:0-2490 GCA_035292565.1 Cyclobacteriaceae bacterium
CCCGCCGTAATCCCGCCTTAGCGGGATGAAGGAGGGTTGAGCTACGGGTCCAAATATTTCTAAATAAAGAAGAACGACTTTACAATTACTATTTCTATTCAGCCTGCCCGCCGAAGTGCCGTGTACCCACGGCACGCAGGAGGGTTGAGCTACGGGTCCAAATTAATTCGCCAAAATTAGCCAAAAGGGCCATAAAATCTGAATTAATTGTACATCATTTTCAAAATGGAGTATCTTTACGGCCTTGTTAAAATTCCATAATTTCCTGTTTATGAGGATATCGGGCAGTGGCTGCATGCTGGTGATTTCAGCAATGCTGGTTTTGTATCATGGGGTCGCCGGCCAGTCGTTGAATGCTGATAAACCAGGTATCGAAATGAAGAGGGGCCGCCCCGATATACCCGGTGACCTCGGCTTCGACCTGGGCCTCGCCATTGCTCCCGATTTCCCGGAACAGATCAGCCAGGATATCGTCCGGTCCATCTATTTCAGCCCGTTTTATAAATATGAATTTTTTATTCCCAATACGAACTTCTCCATCCTGGCTGGCCTTTCCGTCGGGAGCGAGAAATACAGGTTCAAGAACGATGTTACCCTCGTCCGGAGCATCGATGCTGAAGACAATTACTTCAACGAGGTGGTTGAGCTGGATTCCCTCCTGGAAAATGTTAATATTAAAAAATCAAATCTGACGGCCACCTACCTCGAGATACCGCTCGAGGTCAGATTCCGCACCAACCGTAAATACCCCAAGAATGGCCTGAACTTCTCCGTCGGCGGAAAGATCGGGTATTTAGCCGACGCCCATACCAAGTTTAAATACCGGGTTGATGGGGAAACAAAAGTTACGAAACAAAAAGAATCTTTCGACCTTTCCCCGCTCCGGTACGGCCTCACCGGTAGGATCGGTTTCGGCATATTTAATCTCTTTTATTATTATTCCCTCAATCCCCTCTTTCAGGAAGATAAAGGCCCGCTTGGGGATGTGTCTCAGCCCATGATATTCGGGTTCTCCCTGTCGCCTTTCTGATCAGGACCTGAGCATAAGCATTGAAAAAACAATAATGAAGCCCGTGCAGAACCCTGCATATATTTCCATCGGAGTATGCGCATTCAGCTTCAGTCTTGAAGTCAGGGTTATCCCCGATATCAATACCATCAGGCACACAGGCCTGTAAAGACCATCTTCCGGGAAAAAAAACGAAAGGGCGAGGAATGCTGCCGTTGCGCCGCCAACGCCGGCCGAGTGAATGCTTATTTTCCAGAAAATAGTGAGAAGCGTTAGGATTAAGACGACAAGGCTGATACTTAAAAAAATTGCCTGAAGGATCGGGTTGAGGTTCAGCCTGAGATTGAACATATAGGCAGTAACCATATAAAATACCGTAATGAATATAAATGGGAGGAGCCGTTCCTTTCTCTTTTCGAGCCTCAAATTGGAAATGCTGGCCGCACCCCGTAATCCGAGCAGGCTCAGCACCGGGATGATGCAAGTGGTAATAAAGATCAGCAGTAAAAGGTAATAGGAAATGCTTCGGTCCATCGGTGTAAGGGCCCCCGGGACAAATACCTGAAGAAGAATAAACAGATAGGTTGGCATCAGCAGAGGATGCAGCAGCCACGATGTGATAACGGCAATGGATTTATTCACTATACTTCCTTTCTGAGCCTGGCGACAGGAATGTTCAACTGTTCCCTGTATTTGGCCACAGTCCTCCTGGCGATATTATATCCCTTCTTTTTTAAAAGCTTTTCGAGTTTGTCATCCGATAACGGCTTTTTTTTGTCTTCACCGTCGATGTATTCCTTCAGGGTTAGCTTCACCTCCCTGCTGCTCACGTCCTCCCCGCTTTCCGTCGAGATCCCCTCGGAGAAAAAATATTTCAGCGGGAAAATGCCGAATTCGGTTTGCACAGATTTGCTGTTGGCTACCCTCGAAACCGTTGAGATATCCATCTGGATCCTGGTTGCAATGTCCTTCAGGATCATGGGCCTTAATTTGCTTTCATCTCCGGTCAGGAAGAAATCGTACTGGTAATCGACGATGGCCCGCATGGTATTCAACAGGGTCATCTGTCGCTGGCGGATGGCATTGATGAACCACATGGCGGAGTCGAGCTTCTGTTTCAGGAAGGAAACCGTTTCCCTGAGCTGTTTGTCCTTGGTCTTGCTTTTATCATATGCCTGGAGCATGTTGGAATAAGAACGGCTGATCCGGAGTTCCGGGGCATTCTTCGAATTGAGCGACAATTCAAGTTTGCCGCTGCTGTTGACGAGGATATAATCCGGCATCAGGTACTGGACTTTTGAAGTATCGGATCCTGTGTATCCCGGTTTCGGATTCAGTTTCGTGACCAGGTTTATGGCTTCACGGAGGTCCTCTTCGGATATTCCGAGTTTCCGGATGATCTTATCGAAATGTTTTCTTGAAAGGTCATCGAAACAATTTTCCAGGATATTCAGCGCTACTTTTGCATCGGTATCTTCCTC
>DATDPY010000373.1:0-17420 GCA_035292565.1 Cyclobacteriaceae bacterium
TTTTTACATAATCCAGGTAGCGGCCTTCAAGGTAACTTCTTTCCGTCATGGGGTCAACGACTAATTTTAAATATTCGCTGTAAGGCGTGGTAATGACCTCTCCGCCGTTTTCTTCGATCGTTTTGATCAACTCCTGGTTCATTAAATCGTTATCGCGGACGTATAGATCCCCGAATATGGCAACTTTAATCAGCTCTTTTTTTTCAATTTCGATGCATTCAAAATCCGAAATGATTTTTTCAAGGGCCTCTTCCTTGTTTTTCCCGTGTTTAAACACTTCGTATAATTTAGAAAATGACCTTTGCATGACCTCATCGGTGGTTCCCTTTATCTTTTCATAAGGCCGGATCCTGCAGGCGATTTTTCGGAGATAGCCGCCGAACATGTAGGCGAGGTAGGCATTGATGGCCGTCTGCAGGGATACATCGTAAAAAATAAAATCTCCCAGGAATACGGAAACCTTTTCCATACCACCGCCATGATTTTTCAGGAGCTTATTCACGTAATACGGAAACATGCCCAGGTTACACGAAAGGTTGGATTTCACAAGCCATAGGGTCACAGATGCAGGATCGAGTCCACTGGCTTCAATATAATCGATGGCGTCCTGTGCAATGATATTTAACGGCAGGCATTGGCCGGTATTATAACTCATGCTTCGCTGCATAGATTCACCGGAGCTTCTCAGGAGCCGCGCGTCAATTCCGCTATGCTGCAATACGGCTTCCAGAAGAGGCCCGACCAGCGTATCCCATGAAGGGAAGAGCATAACTTTTTGCCTGATATGATCAGCACCTTTAATAACGGATCCAATAAAATAATTCTCGCGAAAATCCATGCGCTGAACTAGGCGACTGAATTGGGTGAAATCAATGGAGTGATTTTTTAATACATCCGAAGCTTCACCGATCAGCGACCTGATATGATTTTCCCATTTATCCTTCAATGAATAACTCTCGTTCCCGGTATCCATTGCGGGCTTTTTGTATTCAATGGCCGTTTCCCCTGAAAATTTTATGCTTTCATAATGATTTCTGAATGACCTGATCCCGGCCTCGATCCGTGTTTCATACCCTACCGTGGAATCGTGCTCGTCCAACTGCAATATCAGGTAAGGTTTATTATAGGAATTAAAAATTTCCTTGAAGTATTCAACTACAAAAGAATCCGGCGTGCATTTGAATGATGTGACAAGTACCGGGTAACATCCCTTTAACCTCGCAATCATCTCTGATGCATAGAGTATTTTGGAAGCGAACTTCCATTTGATAATCTTAACCAGGTCTTCCACTTTAGATGTTTCCCCGGGATTATATGGAAGCATATCCATGAAAAATGTCTGGACGCCGCATTTCTCAATGATGTCCGGAATATTATTGTTCATGGCAGAGGATAATACCGTATACGGACGTCCCAGCAGGACAATATGAATATTGTCGGCATTTTTTGTCCGCCTTTCATACAATGAAGTCCATTTTTTCAAGAGCGCATTGGAATATTCTTTTGCATTCTCATATGCCTGTACAACCTGGTAGAATCCGGTGTGGTGACCTATGGACATCAACATCTTAAATAACTCAAACTGGACCGGCAATTCCCCTTTCTTCGTTTTCAACAAGGGTGTAAGAATTCTTTCCCTGGGCTGGAAACGCTTATGAATAGAAATTACCGATGACACGAATTGGGTATAATAGCAATATTGCTTGCTCATTTTTGAATCAATGATCTCTTCCAGGTAAATCGGCAGGAAGACATAGTCCGATTTATCCCTGAGGTAATCGACATGACCATGAATGGCGGCTATCGGGGCACAAAATTCAGCCTCGCAAAGATTTTTTCCGGCTTTGATCGCCTCTGAACAGTCTTCGCTGGTAACGGTATTAATGGATAATTCATCGAAAAATTTTCTCCAGAAAGGCACCTCATCAAAAAGATGAAGGCCGGAGGGTATGCCCAGCGTCAGTATTTTTTTCCCCGGGGTTGGCTTGAATTTGAAAATATCATTTCTTTTGCGGATAAGCTGGAAATCAATGGATCGATTCTTTACATATTTATGAATATGGTAATCTCTTCCGCATAAAAATCCGTAGGCTTCAATTTCGCCATCGATATCCGCTATCTTGAGTTTACAGTGATTGGTGCATAATTCGCAAATTTCCGAGCGGACCGGTATCTGTTTCTTGTATAGATCCAATCCCCGGAAATTTGAGTCGCATATTTTTTTATCGAGCAGTTCGAGCGCTGTGCCTAAAGCCCCGGTTAAATGACAGAATTTAGAAACCATGACCGGTTTCTTTAATTTTTGTTCGAATGCTGCGATGAGGGCTTTGTTCTTACCGGTTGCTCCCTGAAAAAATATTTTTCCCCCGATGCCGCCCCTTACAGCCACCTTGGTCAGGTAATTTTCCCTGGTTGAATGAAGTACCATTGCCAGCATTTCTTCCTTTGAATAGCCTGATTTCAGGTAATGGTTCAGATCCCTTTCCATAAAAACGGTGCACCGGTCGGTGGAAATGGGTGCCTTGGATCGCTCAGCGCGACGTGAATATTCATCTAACGGACATCCCAGTCTTTTTGCCTGTTCTTCAATAAAGCTTCCTGTTCCGGCAGCACATACATTATTCATAACTGAAAATGTAACCATGCCATCGCGGATCATTGTAAATTTTGAATCCTGGCCCCCTATTTCAATGATGGTGTCCGTTTCGGGATCAAGTTCATAGGCTGCCCTGGCATGAGCTGAAATTTCATCGAGGATGATATCCGCGCCAATAATTTTTCCAACAAATTTCCTGCCTGACCCGGTCGTTCCTGCACCAATTACATTAAAATGCGTCCCTTCTCTTTCTTCCATATTTCTTATGGCTTCAAAAAGGACCTGCACCGCATGGAGTGGTTGGCTCGAAGTACGGGTGTAGAGTCCGGCAATAACCTCTCTGCTCTTATTCAGCAACACTGCCTTGGTGCTGGTCGAGCCAATATCCAGCCCCATGTATACATCCATGGATTGATCGTTGCCGGGAGAAAGATAAATATCAATTTCCACACCCATCATGGCAGGAAACCGTGGTGAATGGAATTCATATTTTTTTAATGATTTGAAATCAGGATAATCGGACAATTCAATTTTCAGGGGAGGATAATAGTAATGTTTAGCTTTTTTCTCAAAATCGACGAGGTCATCCAGAGAATTGATCTCCATTACTTCTTCCCCGGATTCCTGCATGCAATTTAAGGCTGCACCAATGGCCCCATAAATATGAGCATATCGATCGACGATGATGGTTGTGCCCGTCAGGTTCATGATATGCTTCACAACAGCCTTGTTTAAGGATACACCCCCGGCAGCAACGACGGGCTGACCAGAATTCGTCAGGAAAACGGAATCCACGATGTTTTTAGCAATTCCCCATGATAACCCGTCACAGATTTCACTCAGCGAATACCCTTCCTGCTGTGCATGGATCAGGTCCGTTTTGGCAAATACCGCACATCTTGAAGCGATTTTTGGAAAGCCGCCCCTGTTTTTCAATGCTAGTTCACAGAACTCCTCTATATTTTTCAGGTTAAGCCGTTCCACCTGCTGGTCGAGGAAATTACCTGTTCCGGCAGCACAGGAAGTGTTTGATTTAAAACTCATGTATTCACCGTTCTTGTCGAAAGTGGCAAATCCGAATTTCTCTCCACCGATGATCAACAGGGACCTTAACTCCGGATGAAAATTCTTCGCAGCCGTTATGAAGGCTACTCTCGGGTCATATATTTTCCCATGTTTTATAATTACCGGAATGGAAGAGGAGTAGCCGGCAGCTTTTATCAGGGATAAATCAATTTTACATAAAATCTTCAGGAGTTGGTGGTTTATATCCCCCTTATGGAAAACATAGAACGATTGAACAACCTTTTCAGACTCGTCAGTTACTGCGACTCCAATCGAGACTGAGCCTATATCGATTCCCAAAAAAATTTTTCTGCTTCCCATCTACATATCCCCCGTCATACAGTTTAAAAAGCGTATATCCCTTACTTAAGATGCAAAGCAATCCCGGATCCTTAGCCAGGATAACCTTGATAAAGGTAGCTCTAAATCAAGGATAATAAATGAATCCCCGGGCCATGATTTACCATATGTCAGCATTCTGAAAGCAATGAAAATGATCATTCCGGCTTCGAAGTAACCTATTGCTTCGATTACCGTATAATCTATCGTAATAATACGATTTGTATTTTTACGGTCATAATATTCAATAATTACGGTTTGAATACCTAAATTTAAAGATTCAGGAAAGCCATGGAGAATACTTTTACCCGCGATCAATCCCTTTCCTCCGGTTGGTGGACTACTGGTGTTGCGAAATCAGAATTCGTGCATACGATCAGGCTCTACCAGGAATACAGGGATATGGTCATGTGTGATAAATGCCTGAAATTCGACACACAATTCGAGGCAGTATCTTCCCTCCTCAAAACCTATAACAATGTTTTTTTCAAAGGCAGCGAAAGGCAGCTTGCCTGCATTTGTGATCTGATTGACCGGGGAATTCCTTCCGAACGAAAAAAAATACTGGTCCGGGTCATTGATTCTATCGGCTATGAAAAAATAAGGCACGCTTTTGAGACCTTGTTGCAGGCTTCTGAGAATAAAATCCAGGAAGAGGAAGATCTGTTTGCGATCCTTAAGAGACACAGGCTCCATTTTCCCGAACCCGGCTCAGATGAAGAGAAACTTTACCGCATCGGACAGTTCCTGAATATGGCATTGATCAACATGAACCTCCTGAAGAAAAAGAATAATTATCAATTATCTGAAAAATTTTTAAGCATAAAGTACGAAGCCTCGATGATCATCATCCCGCTTATCGATGCCATATTTGCCGCAGTTCTGGGTGATCAATTCTCATTCGGCGGCATTTCGGCAAAGTCAGCCTGAAACATTTGCCGGATTCCTCCTGTACCAAAGATTAGAATTTTCCTGAAATTATTAACTTGCACGTATATTTCATGATGATGTTGCATACCTTCAGGAAAGATCCATTGTTTATCCTGGCCGGGCTTTCACCGTTATTTTATTTCATATTCATATTTTATTCCTGTACCCGCGAAAGTAAAGATGATTTCAGCAAATGGATGATGTACAGCGGCGATGCAACCGGCAGCAAGTATTCTTCCCTCGATCAGATCAACAAGGGCAACGTAAAAGATCTGAAGGTCGCCTGGATATTCAGGACCGGAGATATGAGCGAAAGCCCCCCAACCACCATTGAATGCAATCCGGTGATCGTGGACAAAACCATGTATATCACAACGCCCTCGCTAAAGGTTATCGCCCTGGAGGCAGGAACCGGAAATGAGATCTGGAGGTTTGATCCCTTCGAAGGAGAAATTTCTTATGGTGAGAACAGGGGCGTGACATACTGGAGCGAGGGCAGCGACAGAAGGATCTTTTTCGTTGCGGGCGCCTGGCTTTACAGCCTGGATGCCGGCAGCGGAAAACCTGTGGATACTTTCGGAGATCATGGGAAGGTCGACCTGTACGACGGCCTGGGCAGGGAAGTACATCATCTCTGGGTAAGCGCCGCAACTCCCGGCATTATTTACCGTGATATGCTCATCCTGGGATCGAAGGTTGGAGAAGGGCCCGGACCCTCGGCACCGGGTCACATCCGTGCTTTCGATGTGCGAACAGGCAGTATCCGCTGGATTTTCCACACCATTCCTTACCCCGGGGAATTCGGACATGATACATGGCCGGCAGATTTTTACCTTAGGGGAGGCGGGGCCAATTCCTGGGGAGGATTTACGCTGGATGTTAAACGGGGCTGGGTGTTCTGCGGAACGGGAAGCGCTGCCTATGATCATTGGGGCGGAGACAGGATAGGGCAAAATCTGTTTGCCAATTGCATTCTTGCCCTGGATGCTGAAACTGGAAAGAGGATCTGGCATTACCAGGTCGTGCATCACGATATCTGGGATTACGATATCCCCTGCCCTCCCAACCTGGTTCAGGTGAAAAAGGAAGGCGAAATAATCGATGCTGTTGCTCAACCCACCAAAATGGGCCATCTTTTTGTACTGAACCGGGTTACAGGCGAACCCATTTTCCCTGTTGAAGAGGTGCCTGTTTCTGCATCCGTTATAGCCGGGGAGGAAACCTGGCCAACCCAGCCCTTTCCTCCGCCTTCATTACGTTACGCACGGCAGAAATTTACCTTTGAGGATGTTACCGATATAAGTCCGGAAGCCAAGGATTATATTTTCAACAAGATCAGGGATATGGATCTTGGCGGGACCTTCCTTCCGCCCGGCCCGTATGGAACAGTTACCATCCCCCAGTTCAACGGTGGGACAAACTGGGGTGGAGCCGCCTATGACCCAAATTCCCGGATGCTTTATGTAAATTGCAGCAATGAATCGGAATGGATTTCAATTATTCCGGCAAAACCTGTTGAAAATACCACAAGCTATGATTTAGGCAGGCTCTTGTACGGTTCGATATGCTCTGCCTGTCATGGCTACGGAAATCCCAATAACCCGGGTTCACCCTCCCTGACCAGGATGAAAAACATGAGGCTTGAAAATCCCCGGACCTATGTCGATTCGGTGCTCAGGAATGGAAAAGGGCAAATGCCCAAATTCACTTCGTTAAATGATCTCGAACGCGGTGCCCTGATCGATTTCCTTTGGGATGAGGTTAAAACAACCATGATCGGAATGGATTCGGTACAACTTAGTTTCTCAAATGCTATTCCCTGGGTGGCGACCGGGCACAGCACGTTGCGGGACCCTGAAGGATTTCCCGCCCACCAGGGCCCATGGGGTACTTTAAATGCAATTAGCACGGATGTAGGAAAGATAATCTGGCAGGTCCCGCTGGGGACTTATCCCGAATTGGAAAAAAGGGGATTCCCTCCAACCGGCACATTTAATATGGGTGGACCTTTGGTTACATCCGCCGGGCTGGTGTTTATCGGGGCTACCATGGATGAACGATTCCGCGCTTTCGACGCAGGTACGGGAGAGGTACTTTGGGAATTCCAGCTTGAATCAGGAGGGTATGCCACCCCGGCCACTTATTCCATCGATGGGAAACAGTATATCGTAATCGCTGCGGGAGGGGGTGGCAAACCTGAAACAAAACCCGGGGACAGGCTCTATTGCTTTGCCCTGCCTGATTGAGTTTTAATATCCAATAGAAAAATACAGGACACCCATAAGCCACCGGATATGAATATACTCCGTATAAAAAACACCAACCGGTGGTTTGTCCCGGCCGGGCAACAGGCGCATTCAGGTTAGTCCATTAATTCCTGATTCGGGAATTTCAAAGAATTCATTGAAAGTCTCCGGGAAAAAACAACTCACCTGTTCAGCTGATTCAGGTCAGATAAACAAGAACTCCAACCATGTTAAATATCAGCAAGTTTAGTAATAGTTGCAATAATTCACTCCTGTTTTTGTAATGGTCGCTTTATATTTCAGCGCACAATGAAGGAATTTCATGATTATTCGGGCGCTTCATTAAAATCAAACGCATACAAAGGATCCGTATGTGAATTCGGCTCGAGGCCGAAAACTTCGTTTAGCTGTCCATCCTTGTAATCATTTGCTGATTTTCAAATTATGCCGGATTAATTGAAAAATAATTAACAATTTTTAACGCGGCTTTTATTTATGCTCTAAGGCAACGAGCCCCCTGCCAGGCAATTTCCGGAAATAAAGCTTATTGCGGGCAAATTCACTTTCAACATCCGAATCCTCGGGAAGGGTAAGTTTTATTTCGGCAGTTACGTCTTTTCCGGTTTCGAGAGTAACCTCTGCATCCTGGTCGCTGAAATTTTCTATGACAATGATATTATCCCCGATCAGGTACAAAGCAACCAGGGCCGGTGCGTCTATCTTGATCCCGAACGGTTCGAGCAATTTATTCCGGATTGGGTTTAATGTTTCCCTGCTCAGCTTCAGTATATTTTTGGGGTCTGTGCCGACATTCAGTACGGCTAGATTCTCGTAAGCATCAGTATTTTCCAGGTGAGCAGCGAGACCGCTTGTAACCAATACCGGTTTCTTACCGGCAAGTATTTGAGCGAGCTTCTCTTTAAAATCAGGATCTTTCAGGGCATGATTTGAAAAAAAGGCTGCCTCCGCTTCCACGTCGATCTTTTCCATGGGGACCAGGGGAATGCCCAGCATTCCGACAAAATCGAAAATATAAGCATCTGCGTTTTCAGGCGCATGGACCATTACCGTATCCGGCCAGCTATGAGGATCGCTGTTGGGCGGCTTAACCGCATGCACACCTTTAATGCTCTTATTATCAATCATCGCCGCAAGTTTATAAAGTCCTGGTAATTCAGCTTTCAGGGCTTCCAGATTGGCGATTCCCGTTCCCTTCCTCTGTCCGTAGATATTCATAACCCGGTTCAGGCCGCCGTATGAAAACAGCATTATTTCCCTGGCGCCTGCCAGAACAGTCTGCCGTGCCTGTTCCAGATAAGTGTCCGGGGTGGTGCCCAGCGCATCGATCCAGCCTCCTCCTGTTTTTTCCCCGCCTATTTCTCCGAGCCATCGCATAATAAAATATGCCCCGTATTGCGGTTTATTTAAGCCGGGAGTAAAGTTCACAAAATCATTATCCCTGGTTTCCGTGCCAACCCATATCATGTCGTAGGATTCGGTTTCCCCGAGGACGTCGTATCCCCGGACGTGAAAATTATCATACCAAAGTGGAAATTTATTGATCACTTTTACGTCAGGATTAATCGCTTTCGCGGGCTTCAGGATATATTCCCGGCTTATCTCGTTCATCAGGTCACGCCTGTATTCCTCCAGCGACCTGGTCCCGCAGGCTGCCCTGCATTCATCGCACGCACAGGTCGTGAAAAGAAAATCGTCGATCATGATCACACTAAACATGGATGCGGTGTATTCGAATATCCTGACAAGTTCTTTATGGGTTGATTCGTTTGTATAACAGGATACGATCGATCCGGCTGAGGATGGCTTCCCCATCATAGTTGTTGTTACACAGCCGGATGCCTCAATCCCGGATATCTCAAATTTTCCTTTTGCATTCAGCAATGTTTCGTGGTCTGCGGTATATCCATCCCTGAATGATTCCAGGAATACCCGGGTAATACCCGCATCCCTGCACCACAGGATTGCACTGTCGATGCCGGAATCCGATGACAGTTTATTACGTACGTCCTGAGCGGTAAACAGGGTGGACACTCTCAGGAGGCTTTCATTTTCTTTGGCAAGGTCCCACAACGATGGTTGTTTGCAGGCAGTGGCCGCGATGATTAATCCGGCGATAACGGCTAATATCCGCAAAGAGATTCTTCTCATTATCAGGCGTATTTAAAAAATGGGAAATTACTATTCAGGTAAGTACGGGGAATCTTCCGGACATGAAAAATATCACCCCCTGATTAGAAAAAATCCCCCTCCCTCATACTGAATATATGCTGGATCGAATTTACATATTCGCACGGCAATTTTTACGCCCGGGGGGAGAAATTTTTCGAGGTGAAGTCGTGACTTTACCGGTCCGTAAATTACCTGGCCCTTTTCACGCCCATACCTCTATTCGTTCCCATCCCCACACCTGTGCTTGCTTCCGTTCCTTCTCTGTCATTGGCGCCAATAATTTCCGCGATCATCTCCTTTTCTTTTGAGATCGCTTGCCGCTTTATGACCGCGGACGCGGGTATGCTGATCTCCTCGAACCATTCATTCCACATACTCATGATCCGGTCCCATTCAAGGTCTTTTTCTCTAGGCGCTGCCTCCACGATAATCGTTTGAAGGTCGGGAAACCTGTTCTTTATAGGCTGCAGTTTGCTGGGGTTTTTCCCAACGATCGGATAACCATCGGTAAGAATGAAGAGATAATTTTTCGTCAGTGTATCGGAGACATAATCGTAGGCAAGGTCTTCATAGAAATACTGCCAGATATCTGCCCCGTAATAATCTTCAGGGTCCCTGCTGAAAATTGCTTTCCTGTATAAGGTATCCAGGTTGGCAAAAAAATCATTCCTCCTCTCCTCCTCCCCCGACTTACGGTGCATGATATTGATCTTTTCCATATCAATATAGAGCCTGTCTTCAAAAGTTTCAGTAGAAAGCCTTGCCCCGCGCTGCGGGGCTATAACCACCCGGATCTCATCACGGGATTTTATATAAAGGTTTTTCTTTACATTCTCCTCGAAAATACTATAGATATGCCGGATGATCTCCTTATCCCGTTCTGGCTGGTTGTCCTGGACGATGATCCTGTCGGACAGGTCCAACAGGATGATCACGTTCTTTTTCGTGGCTATCTGTTTCTTGTTCTTCTGCTCCGGCAAATCGCATGACATCATGATTCCCGCAATCAGCAGAACCAGCGTTGAAATTATCAGGGGCTTCGTTTTCATATCACGTTGTTTTGACTATCGTTCATTCCTGGGTTCTCCGGCTGATCACCTTTACAATTCCAGGCCTGATCCCGTTCTTATCTTCAAAATCCTTTTTTAAATGCAGGCATCTTTCCTTTACGGCCTTCATGATTTCGGGTGAAAGGTAAGAAAGCCATCCCGTGGAAAACTGGTCAATATATCTTTTCAGGTTTCCGAACATCACAGTCCCGATTTCCTCGCGCAGCAACATGGCCTTCTCCTTAAGCTCCTTGCCAGGGCTCATTTTTTGTTCAAGGATCTTAATGTCCTTCTCGAGGTGGGCAATTATTCCTTTTATGTTCCTGGGAATCTGTCCTTTTTCCCACTCCCTCAACAATGAATCGAACAGGATACTCCAGACAATATAAACCAGGAATCCAAGAAACAGGATGATATAGAACGTTGAGCTCTGGCTCCAATGCAGTGTCCTCAGGCCCATCAGTTCCTTGGCCAACTCCGTATTGGTATGAATAA
The DNA here is from genome assembly GCA_035292565.1 of Cyclobacteriaceae bacterium. GTDB lineage: Bacteria > Bacteroidota > Bacteroidia > Cytophagales > Cyclobacteriaceae > DATDPY01. Next base: position 10,911 of record DATDPY010000373.1, read on the forward strand.
TAAGGGCGATCAGCAGGTCGACGGTGAAAGTGACAGCAATAAGCGCCCCAAGGAAAATATACCTTGCTTTATGATTCATTTCAATGATCACATGGAAAGCCCAGCCAAAAGCGTAAAAAACAAATGGTACCAGGAAGAGCAGGAAATTATAGGATAAGGCCTCGCTAAGTTCATAAGGTCCCGGCATGATGCTCCCCATGCCGACACCCTGGGCAATGTTTTCCGCAATGGCTTCGAAATCAACATAAAGGGCTTTATAGGCAGCTGATACGTAAAAGAAAAAAAGATAACCGCTCAGCATTATGAGGATAAAAAGATTGATCGAAAATTTAAAAGTGCTGAAGGATTCTTTTTTCGATTTTACGGGATTTTCATCTTTTTTTTCCTGCAAGTCGAGGAGCTTCTGCCGGTATTCTTCTATTTTCTTTTTCTTTTCCCCGATCTCCTTTTCAAACTTGAGGTTGTCTTTTTCGATTTCAGCCAGCTTTTTTTCGACCCGGCTTAATTCGGAGCGTTTCTCAATTCTTACATCGTCAGGCAAGCCTTTATAATTCTCTTCAACCAGGTCCCCGTTCATGATCCGGTTCAGGTAGGAGTGGAAGATATCCGGGTCTCCTTTGGCATTTCCCGATTTCTCATAACCGTAGTCTGACAGGTTTACCCTTTCTATCTGGTGATAAACCTGTTTGTTGTTCTCCCTAGTTAGTGTTTCTTGTGGTTCCATAATAAGATAATTTAAGATTCCCGGTAATCGCGGAGCATTGGCTTAGTACCCGGGAAGGCCTTGGCCGTTCTCCGGATCAATCCATAATACTCCGGGCTTTGCCGGGTAAAACGACTTTCAATGAATCAATGGTTAAAAAGGATAGATAGCCGGTTAATTGGACACCGGATCACAAATCCGGTTTAATATATATGTAAACTTATATTATTAATAATTATGAAAAAATACCAATATGGGTCAAAAACTTACATCATCGGGAATCTTCAAAACCAGAAATTTGCATACGTAATAGGTGTAATTTTATTTAATTAATCCGACATACATATTTCTTTCCCATGGATTATCACCTTTCGAGAATTTTATAATGTAGCTATTGTGACCCTGGCGCGGCGATGAAATACATTAATTATATATGCAAATGAAAACAAGACATGGATTTAAGATGAAGTTATACCCGGGGTTTATGGAAGAATATAAGAAACGGCATGATGAACTTTGGCCGGAAATGGCGAGGGTAATCAGGGAACAGGGTATTGAAAATTACTCTATTTTCCTCGACGAGGAAACCAATATATTATTTTCTTACTATGAACAAACGGGAAGCAACACTGTCAGTGATTACGCTTCATCCGAGATTGTGAAGAAATGGTGGAAGTATATGGCGGATATCATGGAGACCAATCCGGATCATTCGCCGGTTACGATTCCGCTGGAGCCGATGTTTTATCTTCGGTAATCAATAAGTTCTGTAATACATATTGCACGCTTGATCGGAATCCCAAAGACAACGCCCCGGTTCCAGGGGATTGCCGGAAATCGACAATCCGTTTTCCCTATCTCGCCTGTACACCGGAGTACCGATTACCCACAGTGTAAGGCAAATCTGCTCGTATTCCCTGCAGTATTGATTTGAACGACTCATAAAAGCAAACTCTATTCCGGCTGGTTTATTTATCCGTGATCTCGATCTCAAAAACCTTCGTTTCCCTTATGCTATCAGTCCGGATTTTATCTTTCCTGCTCCTTAATCCAATTCTTCACCCTTGCCTGTTCAGCCAGATATTTGGCCTCCATATTCCTGGCAAATTGATTAAATTCCTCATCTCCCCTCATACAGTCATAAATTGGCGAATATTTTAAATCTGTTATGACAAATAACGGGCATACCTTGCCATTGGCAAATTTCTGCAGGTGCTCAAAGGCTTTTGCCTTATCCCCCTTAATCGCAAAATAGATCCCTAAATCCAGGTCTGCATAACCCCATGCTGAATACCAGCGTCCGTACATGAGAGAGACCTCGCTTAATCTTTTTTGTTCATTAAACCAGTATTCCGCTTCTTTTTTATTGCCAGCCATCAGGTATGAGTATCCCATAGGGATCATGCCTGAAGTTTGGAATTCTCCTATCTTCTTCAGAATGCCAGCCAATTTATTTAAGTAATAGTTTGATTCCTGATATTGCCTTTTGAGCAGATAACACCATCCAAGACATCTTAATGATTCGCGGTTATTCGTATCCAACGCATAGCTCTTTAATCCAAATTCAATGGATTTTGTAAAATGTCCCGTAACCATTTCCAGGTAAGCCAGCTCGTTAAAATATTTAATAGAATCCCCTTCAAGTTCGAATGCTTTCTTATAATATCCTTTCGCCTTTTCAGGCATTCCTGCGAAATTGCCGTAGACAAAACCAATCCAGTAAATGGTTGTCGGCAACAATTCAACATAATCTACCGATAAAGCTTTTTGATAATATTCAATAGCTTTCACATAGTTGGCGTAATAGTTATTCCATGAGTTAATCGATGCCAGGCAATAATATGCACCTCGATTATTATGGTTTATTTCCAATGATTTATTCAATTGCCTCAAAGCCTCAGCATGTTGGCCCCTCAGTATATAATATTCTCCCCTCCCGAGATAACCAGGCCAGTATTTGCTGTCGAAAGAAAGAGATTTATTCGTAAGGATTAAGAGCGAGTCCATGTAATCCTCAGAATAATAGGAAACGTAATAATGTTTCATCTTATATACAATAAACAATCCGCTGTACGCCAGGGCAAAGGTGGAATCATGCTCCAGCGCTTTATAAAACAGAATTTTTGCCTTGTCATATCGATTATTCAAACAATCGTGGAATCCCCGCCTGTAAAAATCCAAAGCAGAAAGGCTTGCAGTAGGTATCTTCTCCATCATTTGCTTTTCTTCCGGTGTAATCGTGATTTTAAGCTCCGATGCAATTGATTGCGCCACCTCGCTCTGGATCCTGAAAATGTCACTGATTTCCCGGATTTCCTGCTCATAGGATTCTGCCCAGAGATGCCGTTCCTTATTAATCTCAATCAACTGAACCCGTAGGGTAATTTTATTATCATATATCTGTCCGCTTCCCTCTACCAGATATTTAACCTTGAGTTTTTTGCCCATTTCCTGTGCTGACAAAGAGGAGGAACGGAATTGTTCTACTGAAGTTCGCGAAACAACCCTCAAGTTGTGTAACTGGCTGAGGTTGGTAAGAATCTCCTCCATAATCCCATCAATAAAATATTGGTTATCCGTATTACTGCTCAGGTTCTTAAAGGGAAGTACGGCGATTGAGATTTCCCCCTTTTTTTTTAGCGATTTCTGATTATTCAAAAAATAGGTGGGAAGAATGAAGTATCCCGCTGCTAAGAGGGCTATAATTATGAAGATAAAAACGCCAATCGTTAATTTATTTCTCTGAATTAATATTCGTTCCAATTTTGTTTTTTCCCTTACCCCGTCTGCCAACTTTTCTGTATCAGGAAATGAATTACTTTTTATTTCGGTTGTTCGTTTTCTGACTGATCCCGGTGGATAGCCAAAGAATTCATGAAAACATGTATTAAAATAAGTTGGGCTGCTGAATCCTGTTTTATAGGCAATTTCTGATACGGTAAATTCTTCATTCTCAAGCATTGCCGAGGCACGTCGAAGCCTTACTTCGCGGATAAACTGGCTGATCGATTTGCCGGTAGCCGTATGCAGCCGCTGTCTGAGCTTACGGGCGCTTAATCCTGATGCTTCTGAAAGCTGCGTTATTCCAAATTTTTCATCTTCCAGTTTTGCCAGGATCATTTCGGTCAGATTCCTGATGAATGCCTCCTCTTTCTCAGGATTTCTGTGCATTCCAATTAATTAAAAATCACATTGCGAAAAAAATTCTCTGTTGTAATATTTTTAAAAGACTATTTTAAAAAATTCAGGGTTAACGCCTCCTATTTTTCCAACCAATAATCTATTCTTAGTTTATAAAGAACTCCTAATCGCCATCGGCGCATTTGCCGTCAGCGCCAGCTAAAAAACCATGCTTTTCGAAATTTAGAAAAAAAAATGAAGAAACGGTCATTTTGTGGAAGAAATAGGCGAAAAATTGAAAGTTTAGGACTAATAATTTCTATGCTTCGATTACTTTTTCCAGCGAATTTTGGCAACAATTCATATTTAATTTTTATCAAAATCTTACTCCTATGAAAATGCCCGGATTTAAATCTCTAATACTGCTAGCTGCAATGGCTGTTTTTATTTGCATTAAAAGCTGGGGACAACCAGTACAAAACGAACTTACGGTAACCGTAACGGATTATGATTATTCGATTGTGAATCCCGAGATCGGAGTGGTATCAGGAACTTACACTTATCATTTCAGTTACAAACTCTCGAATGAAGGCTTTATTGAAAGCATTCACTGGAATGCCCGGAATTTCGATCTCTGGAATCAGGATGGCGATAAGGTTATTGTTGTTGACTCGGGTCATGATACTTATGGTGTTTTAACGGGGTGGTTCAATACTCCGGCTCTTTATAATGGATATGATCCCCGTATTAGTTATAGCTGTCCGGATGGCTGGCTGAGTGATTATATGCCGGATCCAATGCCTTCTGAAGGGGTTGCAGTTGAAATGTCTTGCAAAATTCTCTGTAAAGGCAATATGTTCAAAATCCCTTTCCTGGCAATTTTTAAAATTAACGCCAACGGCGTGCAAACAGTCGAAATGATTAAGCCGTAGGAAAATCGATTTTACAAATTCTTTACAGTTGTTCTACCCCCCGATTGAGAATCCGGGGGTTTTTATATATAATGAACTAACACATCGGGTAACTCATTCATGCATATTCCGAATCCGGCTATTACGTTGATCACCACTCCAGTCCCGGCCAGATCGCAAAGAAAATGCTCCACCCTCCATAGCTCAATCGCATATACAGTTTGAACGGCCCCTCGAAGTGCACATTCTCCCCGTTCTCTTTCAAGGCATCATATTTTACAATTCCTTCTGCATATCCCATGCCTGTTTCTTCCCCCTCCCTGACATCCGGATGAACATCCAGGATTTTAAATTTAACATTCTTAAAATGACGGAATTTTTCAAAAATGGCTCCGAATTTATCAAGCACTTCATTTCGTTGATAAAGACTGCCCTGGTCGGTGACCCATTGATCGGCCAGGGCCATGCCGTATTCGTTGAATTTCCGGCTGAACCAGCTTTTTATGAATTCCATCGCCCGGTTTGTAATGTACAGGGTATGGTTGGGGTGGTATTCCTCGTAAATGAACTGATGCACCATACCGGGAATGGATATATCATCCATTTCTTCGCGGAACAGCTCTTCAACGATAAAACGGTACTTTTCCCGGTCAGGGTATCTGGTCATAAAATCGACGCCAATGCTGTGCTCCTCGAGTATTTCATTGATCCGGTTCAACTCGGAGCCCAGTTCATCATCGGTCAATTCCCCGGAAGACCTGAATGCAGGTTTACCGATCATTTCAAAAACGGTTATCCTTTTCCCCTGGGCAAACTGCCTTTCAAATTCAATGACGTTTTTAAGGAAGACATTCTCGATGGAAGGATCGATATTTTCCACGGACCCGAATTCCGCCCCATTTTCGGCCATGAGTTTTAATTTGAGCAATTCATTTTCCATGCTGAACTGCTCATTGGGATTCGCACCGGGCCTGCCCGGCTTTTGCTGGTTTTTTTTCATAGCTGTATAATTTTAGTGAACAAGAAAAGCAAAATAATAATAAAAATTATAAAAGCAAACCGGGAAAGGATCAACGGCAACGATTACAGCGATTTCGAATATATTGGCGAACTAATTAGCGGCAACAGGTTAACTGCCGGTGTATTCCGTCTTATTTCACCGATGAATTCATTATTTCTCGGGTATAAACAACCTATATTTATAAACCGAAACAATAATCGGTGGCAGATCACCCGGAATCATTATAAGAATCCTGTTGAATATTGAATGCGGATTATAATTTTTTATCTATGAAATACATTATTTATTTACCCATGAAAATTATACCTGTTTTATTTATCGCCGTTGCTTTCCTGATTTTCATATCGCCTGCCGTTTCCGGCCAGGATGGCGATATTGATAAATCCATCACCCTTGTCCGGAAAGGAGAAATCGTTGTGAAGTCGAAACCGGGTTCCGAAATAATCGTTGAACAGCTGCGTCACGAATTCTGGTTCGGCTGCGCCATCAGCGACGGGATCTTCAACGGCCGCGCATCGGCAGAGGATGTAAAACAGTATAAGGAAAAATTCCTTGAAAATTTCAATTCCGCCGTAACCGAAAATGCAGTAAAATGGGGAAGCATGGAACGGACAAAGGGCCAGGTAAATTATTCCGTAATTGACGCCATGTTGGCCTGGACGGAAGAAAACCATTTTCCCCTACGGGGTCATAATTTATTCTGGGGCATACCGCAGTTCGTCCAGCCGTGGGTTAAAGAGCTTTCCGACGAGGAA
>DATDPY010000374.1:0-3823 GCA_035292565.1 Cyclobacteriaceae bacterium
AGTTCGGTGCGGTCAGTTACACACCGGTAAGCGCATTTTATCTTGAAAACGGAAGTAAAAAAATATTTGTGATCTCGTCCCGTGACAGCGCGCTCCGTAGTAAAGTTGCGGACCTGATCGCCAATACAAAAAAACTACTTGATCAATACGATCTCCGAAAGGGATGGTTCGGGGCGGAAACCCTGTTGAAAAGCGTTACCTGCACTGCCGGCCATCCTTTGGAGGTGATTGGCAAAGGCATGAATGAAGGAAATTCATGGTTTACATTCAGCGGGTATATGGATTTCCTCGCAAAGGACGAGCTGGATGAATGGATCGCCAAAGTAAACCTTCCCGTTGTCGCAGATATGGGCTTCAATCCCATGTACGGATTAAAAGATTACGAAGGCCTTCAGGTCCAGAGCATGTTCACCAAAGATTCCTGGATTAATTATGCTCATGAAAAGGGCGGGTATGTTTTCAGGCAGGTATTCGACACGGTCGCCGATCAATTCCATTACGACGGATATATTGCCGATGAAGGCAATAAAGAACAAATCGACCGGGAAAATGTTCCGTTTGTTACCAGGACCGGCCAATTGGATGATGATGCCATACCCTGCATGGTCCTCTTCACTGAGAAGAATACCCCGTTCAATAAGGAGGCCATGTGGAAGTCCATTATGGACAGGAGGGAAGTGGCGGTCCTGGGCAACGGCAAGATGTTGGGCCCGGCCCTGTACCGGAATGCACTTGAATTATTACTGCTCGACCGGGTTTTCCTTGAAGAATACTTCCACGACCGGATTAACCTTGAGTCTGTAGTCGAGAATTACCAGCTCTCCGTCACAGTATCCAATACATACCCGAAGGCAGTATCCGGGACGCTGGAGGTGGTACTTCCGGATGAATTGAAAATGACAGGTAGCATATCGATACCCCTGAATCTTCCGGCTAAAAGCTCAAAAACAACTCAATTTACTTTGCGCCCCCAGGCCGGAGCAATGAATAAAACCAATCCGATCGCTGTTCATTTTGCCTGGGATACCCATAAAAAGAGTACGGTAACAATCCTGGATCTTCCTCCTGCCATTTCGGTGCACAGGCTTTTGTATGGACATGCTCCAAAGATCAGCTACCCGGTTACTATCCATAATTTCTTGGAGAATTCCTCATTCCCGGTAAAAGTGGAGGTTATGGATAATAGGGATCCTAAAAAAATAATACAATCCGTAACACAAACCTGTAATGCGGGTACGGCTTCATTCAAAGACTTGGTTTTTGATTTAAATGTGCCCACCGGAAATTATAAGGTAAGCGTATCGGCCCTGGGAACAGAGTACATCAGTCAACTAGGAGTCGGGCCGGCTAAAGGGAAAACGTCATTATATGAAATAGACCTTAACAGCGATGGAGTTAAGGAATACCGGCTTGAGAATGACAGCGTCCGGGTCACCCTCCTGGCAACAGGGGCGAGGGTAATTGAATATATCGTTAAGTCGAGAAATGACAATATTCTCTTCAAATTGTGGCCGGAGAAGGCCGTTGATGAAAGACGGGAATTCAGGAAACGCGGATACTACCCTTACGGCGGCTTCGAAGATTTTCTCGGGCAGGGAAGCATGGAAACGCATAAAGTATATGATGCCGAGGTAATTAAAAAGGAGGGAGATTACGTCCAGGTACGAATGACTGCGGATTATTACGGCAATAAGCTGGTCAAGATTTTTACGTTATACGGAAATTCACCCCTGCTTGAAGTACGTTTTGCCCTGACATTCAAAAACCCGGAAGCAAATGTTCTGGGACCGCAGCCCATCGTTGAGCTGGGGAAGCGTCACTGGACCGAAGATGTATTCACCATACCGGAAACCGACGGTCTTCATGAGTACCGGATGAAACCCGAAAGATATTACGGACGAATATTTTTCCTCAAAGAAGGATGGAATGCGGGATATGATTCTGATGAAGATATAACTTTTGTCGGCGCTTTCCCTGTCGACCAGCCGCACTTCCTTCATATGTGGATGAATCACCCGGTTAATAATGATGCGCATTATTATTATGCTGAATTTCAGCCCTGGCTTCCGATATTCCAGAAGAGCACCATGTATTTCTCATATTATATATGGGGCGCGGGCGGCAGGTGGGAAAACGGGGTGAAGGCTCTCAGGGACCGAAACCTGATTTCTGTTCAATAATAACATTCAAGAAAATATCCGATTATGAAAAAGCTTGGTAAGTTTTTTAATGGGACCCTTTTCGTTGCGATAATTACCTTAACATTTTTAGGAACCTTGCATGCCCAGAAAGGCCAGGGACCCCGGGAATTGGCAATTTCCAATATTGAACTTGGCTATCCCGTTCCGGCAATACCTTTTTATCATTTTAGGGCAGATATTTCATTGACACAGCCGTCGGTTATCGAAATTGAAGCCGCGGTGGATGGCAAAGTTCTCAGGGCAGTGGAGATCAGGAGAGCAGGGGAATTGGATGAAATGGACAGGCTGCCGGTCGGAAACCGCTCGCCCTCGGGTACAAGCGTTGCACAGGATGGTACGATTTATAAAGATCTCAGTGTAACAGGCTGGGTCATGTGGGAGACCGGAAGGGAGTATAATATCAGGATATCCCTGAGGATGAAGAAATCAATCCACCTTTCGGGCGACGATATCCTGCTGAGCACAACTAAAAAGGTAAAGGCGCCGGACCGGATAAAAGTTTTTGATAAAGGCTGGAAGGCCTATAAATCGGTTGTCATCAGCGAGACGGCCGGCATAAGCAGGGTGAAGGAACCTGTAGAAGCGCTGCTCGCTTTCTATCCTGATGAGGCTATGCAGCTTACACGCGATATCCGGGTAGTTGCCATTGATCCTGCAACGCATGAACCGGTAGAGGTGATATCCCAGGTTTACGATGTGCAGGAATACCTGGCTGAGGATGACCTGGGCCCTGACAGCAGCGGCAAACCCACGCGCCAGGTGCCTCTCTGGCTTCCGACAGTATCGGCACGTGTTGCATTTCTCGCCGACGTGCCTGCCAGATCAAGCCGGGTCTTCCTGGTTTATTATAACAACCCCGATGCTATGGTAAAATCTTACCAGACAGACCTTCGGGTACAGGGTGAAGAACCCGGTTTGCAGATCGATAATGATGTCTTCAACGTGGTGCTCCACCCCAACTCAGGTCATCTCGACCAAATCACCCTTAAAAGCAAACCCCAGGCTTCCTTGTATCACCGACTCGAAACGAACGGCGCCGTTCACTGGAACCCCGATATATATGCGCCTCCCCGCCCCTGGACGCATACAGCCGACTGGAAACCTCCTCATAGCATAAAGACGGTTGCGGGATCGGTGATTACCAGGAGTGAGGTTTGGGATCACCTGCGTGAAATGCCTGAAGCGGAAGCCTCGGTACGCTACGAATTCTTCCCGGGAGTGCCGTATTTTATCAGCTCAACCTGCATGCGGATCAACGAAACCGTCAATTGCCTTGCCCTGAGAAATGCTGAAATCGTTTTTAAGCGCGAACTCATAACTCATGCGGCATGGTATGACGTGATCCGGGATACCGTAATTGTTTACGATGTGGCCAATATGCCGGACCTGTCGGACCTTAGAATGGAAGCCGATGTTCCATGGATCACCTTTTTTAATAAGGAAAATGGCATTGGCTTCGCCGGCATTCAGCTTAGTTATGCAAATGCAGGCATCGAATCCCCGCTTCGGCTCCTGAATCCGTTTTTCTATATCACAGCGGGTCCGTGGATCTATTGGGCACGAGGATTATCGCATCCGTTTCTGTCTTCCAATATGCAGCAGGTGGTTCCCGTGTTAAAAGG
>DATDPY010000375.1:0-3127 GCA_035292565.1 Cyclobacteriaceae bacterium
AGGCAGGATGTGCATTGCATAAACTGATACAAATCAGATGATGCCGCCGAAGTTTACGCTTTTAAAGTCAGGTGCCATGATGAAACGGCGCGGTATTGGTAAAATTCAATAATCAAAAATTGTGAATAATTGATTTTTGCAAAAAATAACCGTGACTGTCGAAAGCGGAGAGGAATCTGGTGATTAGGTTCCAGAATACAGACGGCAGGAGTTCTGCAGGACGTCCCCTGCACTCATCGCGTGGTGAACTTTCACTAGCCGGGTTGGTTCCCCTAAATGGTGAAATTTACTGACCTGATGATCTTATCAACCTCATTTCTGTGTTCATCTTTATATAAAAAGATGATGTACCAGGTGAAGTTGTTTTCCGCAACGATCAGGTTCTGGTAATGGGTGGCATCGGTATCCGAATTTGCGGTCCCCCATTCGCGGTAGGAGATCTTATTATTGCCTCCACCGATCTCAAACCTTTCGCGTGAAATAAATGGATATGTTCTGGAAATGTGTGAAACCATCAGCCTGGCTGAACCGGAAAGATCACCGTCAGTGTTTTCTGAGAGTAAGACTTCTCCATGAATTTCCCGCCCTTTATCAATCCTGTACGCCTTCACTATCATTTTATCGCCGCTGAACTGGAAATTATTCACATCTTCAGGACTTAATGTGAAGCGGCCGGAGAAAGATAGATCGTCAATGATAGTGGAAGTAATTCCGTTATTGCCCCCGGATGCCAAAATCGGGCCTCTGTTAATGGCAATCACAAAAATTGAGGCCAGGGTCAAAAAAAATGAGAATAGTGTTAACTTCCTGACTTTCAATTTCATATGTAGTTTTTAGCTTCATAATGGTAAACCCGTGTACTATAACGCAGGGGTATTTAAAAGGTTGTCGGAATTTAGAAACCCGGGCTTCCGAATGCCTGATGACAGGCCAAGGCAGGTGATAAGGATGTCTTAATATAATAATCTGATTATCAGCAACGTACGATCAAATGTTCATATGAATCGTTGAACATATTTTCTTTGCCTCAATTTTTCTGAAAATATTTTCCTTTTAAACCGGACACATAGAAATATCAATATTTATTATTAATATAATTATATTATTAATTCCCCCGCCTGAAGATGCCCGGGATTACGGTAATTTGAATATTATTGCCTTTGGCTTTCTCTTCAATAAATATTAATGCAAACCATATGCTCACCCACAGTAACTACCTGCACACCGGCTTGTTGATCACATTGTTTTTTTTAACCGGGTGCAAAGCAACTGCGCCCGTTACTCAAATCCAGGATGACAAGCTGCCCATACAAGGAATTCCGGCCGGATACGACTCATGGGACATAAACACCCTCAATACTGCATCAAATGCCACATATATTTCAAAGATTGAGAGGGAGGTGGTTCTTGAGCTGAATTTGCTGCGCAGCAACCCTCAGAAATACGCAGAATTATATCTAAAACCTTTCAGACAATATTATCATGGGAAGAACCTGGAAATTCCGGGCAGGATAACTATTATCACCAATGAAGGAATCAAGCCATTGGATGAATGCATTTCCCAGCTTTCAAGGACCCAGCCGGCGCCGGCATTAATTCCCTCTCAGGGAATGTGCAAGGCGGCCCGTGACCACGCCGAAGACCAGTCAAAAACGGGCAAAACAGGCCATGACGGAAGCGACGGCTCATCGCTTCCCGACAGGCTGAACCGGTACGGAAAATGGCTGACCACGATCGGCGAGAATATCGATTACGGGAACGGGAATGCAAGGGAGATCATCATTGCCCTTCTGATCGACGACGGAGTATCATCCAGGGGACACCGGAAAAATCTCCTGAACGGCGCTTATCATAATATAGGTGTTGCTGTCAGGTCACATCCCCAATACGAATACGTCTGCGTCATGGATTATGCAGGCGGTTTCGAATCAAAGTAAGGTCAGGTCCTCTAAGTTATTTCTTTTTCATTATCGACCTTCAGTGATTTAATATCACCGGTTTCGGACAGCAAGATTGCCAGAAACCGGGTATCAGGAAATTGAGCAAGAATTATGGTAATGATTGACATGATGGGGACGGAGAGGATCATACCCGCGATGCCCCATATGTATCCCCAAAAAGTCAGGGCGATCACAACAACCAGTGGGCTGAGATTTAACGATTTCCCTGTGAATTTCGGTTCCACATAATTCCCAATGAACATATGCAGTCCTTCGATGGCCAGGAAAACCCAGATAAAAAACAGGAATGACCGGAACTGGAATGCTGCATAAAGCGCAGGGAGAAGGGTGGCAATGAATGCGCCGATATAGGGTATAAAATTCAGGACGAAAGTTATAAAGGCCCACAGGAAAGGATAATCAATCTTGAACAGGATACAGATGAGATAACATAAGACCCCTGCAAGCAGACTTATAATCGTTTTCAGGGTAATGTATTTATTGATAGCGATCGAGATTTGATTCAGGACCATCGAAAGATTTTCATAATCCGACCTGAGCTGGAAGATAGCCCGCAGTTTTTTCGACACGCCGGCTTCCTCGATCAACAGGAAAATAATATACACAATGATCATGATGATATCTTCAACCATGGACCTAAACGAATTTAAGATATTCGTGAGGATCCCGGCTAAATCGATGCTGCTGATTTGATCACCGATTACACCGCTCAGGTCCTCAATTTTGAGTGACCGGCCGATCTCGTCGATATAATTCAAATCAATATTATTGAATTCGGGAACATCCCTGAGGATCTGCCGTGTATTATTGATCAGGATTTCGGTTACAATTTCTATAAGGAAAAATAATACCAGAAAGGCGATCGTTGTCCTTATCCACCTGGGAAGGCTTCTGTTTCGCACCTTGATCCGGGCGAGAAGATCGCGGAATTCCGAGATCATGTACCAGAAAACCACAGCCAGGATGAAAGGCTTCAGAATATTCTGAAAATACACCAGGCAAAAGGTAAATACTGCCAAAATGATCAGCCAGTTGGTGATTCGTGACAACTTAATCTTTTCCTTTATCGGGAGCTCGTTCATACTATTTCAGGTTATAAATCCGGCTTCCTCCATGATCCGGGAAGGGATTAAACGTGGTACAAATAACGCCAATTTATCGAAATA
>DATDPY010000376.1:0-4539 GCA_035292565.1 Cyclobacteriaceae bacterium
CAGGCATCTGTACAATAAGGGATACCGGGGAGTTCTTGGAATGGAACATGGAAATGCCCGGCCCGGAAAGGATGGAGAAACAGCACTAATCGAAGCTTATAAAGAGGTTGATAAGTTTATCTGAACAGTCTTTCCTGGGCAGAAAGGTCTGTAAATGCGAATCCCCCAAATTGGGGTATTTCTTTTTTGGTAATTTATGAGTAACATTCTGGCAAATTAACCACCGGAATTTCGGGCTATTCCAGATGGTTCATCGGATGCGTAGACACAACAACAAATGCTTGCTCTTCATTTTGCTGTTCAGCCTGACATCGAACGGCTTCGCATCCGTCATTGATTTCGACCTTCGCCAGGATTCCTTGCTTCTGAAGCAGTTTATCCTTCCGGGAATAAAAAAATCCGATTCACTATTAAAAACCGGCGACAATCTTTTTGCCATTCAAACCGCCCGGGAGGTGATTGATTCAATTGGGAATAATGCAAATTATATTCATTCCACAGCACAGGCATATTATGTGATCGCTAAAGCCCATAAGAATCTCGGGCAAAACAGTACAGCCCTGAAAAATTTTCTGCAAACCGTTCAGATTTTAAAATTGCTGAATGAAACCGAATTCCTGGGTATAGTATATCAGGACCTTGGCGAAATATATGAAGACTGGGGATTGGTGGTCAAGGCGATCGAATATTACCAACTATTTCTTGATCATACTCCATCAAAAGACAGGCAAATTGACATGTCCTCTAAAATAGCGGCCTTATTCGAGGATATCGAAAGCTATGAAAATGCCAATTTATACCTTTCAAGGTTATTGAAATTATATTCCCTGCCGGGTTTTGAAAGCGAAAAGCTCAGAACGCTTCAATCCATGACCGAAAATCACCTGAAATCATCCTCTTTTGATAAAGCCATATATCTCCAGAATCAAGTCCTGCAAATCCAGGAAAACCTGGATGACCAGAAAGGGGTTTTATTCACGATTAATAATCTCGCCCATATATACCTTCAGATGGCCAATTACGAGGCAGCCATGAAGTATTTCAGGGCTTACTTCGAACGGGTAGGTGAAAAGAAGCCCTCGAATATGGATAAGGAGGAAAAATTACTGTTTGCGAAAACGCAGGTAACATTCGGCAAATACCTCGAGGATTTCGGCGACCTGGGTGAGCCTGACAACTACAAGAGTTCCCTGGAGTATTACCAGAAAGGTCTGGAACTATACCTTTCATTGAACAATAAATCCGAGTCAGCACTGGCATTTTATCACCTGGCGCGTATTTATTTCAAAATCGGCGATTTTAAAAATTCCATTGTTCAATGCGATAATTCGATCATTCTGGCTGAAAATCCTCCCGATCATCATACACTGATGATGGCCTACGACCTGCTTTCCAGGTCATACGAAAGCCTTGAAAAATATAAGCAAGCTCACCAGGCATCAAAACAGTATACAATTTACAGGGATTCCGTAACCAGTGCTAAAATGACCCGGCAGATAGATCTGGCTAAAAAGCAATCGGAATCGTCCAGCAATGAATCTTATATTCATAAAATCGAGCAAATGATTGCGGAAGAGGAAATGAATAACCTTGCCATCACCAGGCTTGAGCTTCAGGCAGATAAAAACAAACAGGAAATCGAACTCCTGGCGAAGGAAAAGTCTATTCAGGATTATTCCCTTAAAAATGAACAGCTTGAAAAGGAAAAAGCCCTTCAGGCACTGGAATTGATTAACCGGAAATATGAAGCGGAGATCAAGGACCGGGAAATAGACAATCTGCAGAAAAACCGCGAAATACAGGCCCTGGCGTTACGGCAGCAAATCCTTGAACAAAAAGAGAAAGAGAGGGAGATTAGCATGCTGGAGAAGGAAAAACAACTTGGCATCCTTGAGCTGCAGAAAGCAGATGCACAGCGCTATATACTCATCATAACGGTAATTTTATCGACCATTGTACTCGGGCTGGTAATCAGGAGCTATGTTCAGGCAAAACAATCCAGAGAGAAAATTGCAATGAAAAATGCCGAGATTGAAGAAAACAACCAAAAGCTAACTCAGCTAAACGTAGAGAAGAACCGTCTTATCAGGATTGTGGCCCATGACCTGAGGAACCCTCTAACAGCTGCCCTTTCGATGACCGGCATCCTGAAAAACCTGGAAAAGGACCTTCCCGGGCATTATACTCACAGTCTAAGCCTTGTGAGAAAATCGTTGATACGAATGCAGGAAATGATCATCAAGATCCTCGACATTAAGGCTATTGACCAGGAAAAGATTAATCTGGAATTTGAAGCTGTCAACCTGGGAAAGATTGCAGACCATGTCGCAGAATTATTCAGTGAAAAAGCCCGCCAGAAAAATATCTCCATATGGGTTGATTCCCTTGATGTTTACGCGCTTGCCGACCGGAATTTTCTTATTCAGGTACTTGAAAACCTCGTATCGAATGCCATTAAATTTTCAAAACACGGCTCCAGCGTTGCACTTACCATACAAGATAACTTTGAAAAGTGCAGGATCATCGTAAAAGATAACGGTCCGGGGTTCTCCGAACATGACCAGGCATTGATGTTTACCGAATATCAACGATTATCCTCCAACCCGGTAGATGGGGAAAAATCCAACGGAATGGGCTTATCCATTGCCAAGAAATACATAGATGCCATGAATGGCCGGATATGGTGTGAAAGTGCAAAAGGAAAAGGCGCCGCATTCACCATTGAGTTCTTCAAAGCCTTCCAGGAAGCCTGAAAAAATTGCTTTTTCCATTTCCGATTAAAGGATAAGCCCTATTTTTGCGCAAAAACAAGTCTATGAAGATCCTGGCGGTCGGAAGGAATTACGTGGAACACATCGAAGAGCTAAAAAATGAAAGGCCGGAAAATCCCGTGATTTTCACAAAGCCCGACACAGCCTTGTCGAGGTACAATAAGCCCTTCTATTATCCCGATTTCTCTACTGAGATCCATTTTGAGGTTGAGCTTGTCCTGAGAGTATCGAAAATAGGGAAAAATATCCAGGAGAAATTCGCGAACACCTATTATGATGCAATTGCCGTGGGCATTGACTTTACAGCCAGGGACCTTCAGAACCAACTGATCAACAAAGGCATGCCCTGGACCTTATCAAAAGGATTTGATGGGTCCGCCCCGATTAGTGAATTCATTCCTCTTTCGGATATTAAGGATATTAAAAACATCAATTTTTCGTTATTCGTGGACGGGAACCTTAGGCAGAAGGGCAATTCAGGTCTGATGATATTCAATTTTGATCATATAGTTACCTACATATCCAGGTTCATCACCATAAAAAAAGGTGATATTATCTTTACCGGAACACCAAAGGGGGTTGGACCGGTAAAAATTGGCAATAAACTTGAAGCATTCCTGGAAAATAAAAAAATGCTCGAAATTGAGATTAGGTAGGCATATTGCTTTACTGGCAATTATATTTTTCCACGGAACAGGATTGTTCAGCCAGATACCAGAAGAAACATATTATTTCCCTGTCCGGCCCGGGGAGAAAAACTACCTTTCCGGTACGATGGGCGAGATCAGATCGACTCATTTTCATACCGGCATTGATATTAAAACCAGCGGCATTTCAGGTTTGAGGGTATATGCAACCCGCCAGGGCTATATCAGCAGGATTAGAGTTGGAGCGAGCGGTTACGGCAACTGCCTGTACATTTCTCATCCCGGCGGGGAGGTTTCTGTATATGGCCACCTTTCGGAATTCAGGGAAGACATTAGGAAATATGTAATTTCCGAACAATATAAGAGGCAGACCTTTGAAATAAACCTTTATCCCAAACCCGGTAAATTCCCGATCGACAAAGGGGAACTCATTGCATTTTCAGGGAACTCCGG
Organism: Cyclobacteriaceae bacterium; assembly: GCA_035292565.1. Classification (GTDB taxonomy): domain Bacteria; phylum Bacteroidota; class Bacteroidia; order Cytophagales; family Cyclobacteriaceae; genus DATDPY01. Next base: position 3,872 of record DATDPY010000376.1, read on the forward strand.
TTCATCCAGCGGGCCGCACCTGCATTTCGAGATCAGAGATTCCCTTCAGAATGTATTAAACCCCCTGCAAATGAAGTTCGGGGAGATCCGTGATGACATCCCTCCTATCGTGCAATCCTTCTCAATCAGGCCCCTTGACATACAGGCCAGGGTGAAGGGCCAGTTTGAAAATGTCATTTTTACCCCGGAAAGGGTTAACATGGAGTTTTTAGTAAACAATCCTATCGAAGTATATGGCCTGATCGGGATTCAACTGCAGGCCCATGATAAGCTGAGCGGGGCCGCGAATAAGAACGGCATCCCATTTTTACGGATGTATTTTGATGATAAAATCATTTTTGATGCCAGGATCACCCGATTCAACTTCAACGACGCTGCCCATACTCCGATTTATTATGATAATGCGCTTAAAATGCGCACCGGGAGGACATTTCAGAAACTGTATATCGACGATGGGAATAACCTGCCTTTTTACGATCTGAGCGGGGGCAACGGGAAGATTTATATCGGCGATACGCTGGAACACAGTGTTGAAATCGTCCTCAGCGATCTGGCAGGCAATAAATCTGTCCTCAGTTTCCGGCTAAAAGGTGCCTTACCTGCGATATCCGTTGAAGATCGGGCAAAACCGGTACGGGAAAGCCTCTCCTGTGATATTTTAGACAATG
>DATDPY010000377.1:0-5200 GCA_035292565.1 Cyclobacteriaceae bacterium
GGAAATTGGTTACGGGCGCCCGCCATGCACCGGTGGTAATGTTGCTTTCCAGATTATGGGATTCGATCTTATAGTTGTCCAGGGTGCCTGCAGGGAAATTGCCTTCACGGGTTGTATTCCCCATATTTGTCCCCGCTCCCACGAGGTGGTACGCAGTCATCTTACCATCTTTTATCGCCGCTTTGAAACGGTATTTTGACGCCGGTCTGTAAATCCCGGCGGTCATATCATCTTCGCGGGTATACACCACCTTTACAGGAACCCCTGACAGTCTTGAAATTTCTGCAGCTTCGAGTGCAAAATCGCCAGTAAGCCTTCTGCCGAAGCCCCCTCCTATCCTTGTAATTTCCATCGATATTTCACTTTCATTCCTGCCAAGCATTTCAGCTATCTGGGTTCTGGTCCTTTCAGGCGTCTGGATCGGTCCGGCAAGCTTTACTTTTTCAGGAGTTACGGATGCAAAGAAGTTCATGGGCTCCATGGCGTTGTGAGGCAGGAATGGGGCCTCAAAAATTTTCTCGATGACCTTATCCGCTTCCTTAAATGCCTTGTCGACATTGCCCTCATTCCTCAAAGGCTTTTCGGTTTTAGTCATCAATAATTTTCTTAGCGTTTCATCATGGTAAGATGTGCTTTCCAGCTTACCGCCGCTTTCCCATTCCGCTACCACGGCCTTCTTGCCTTTTATAGCCGCCCAGGTATTATCGGCAATCACAGCTACCTTATCCCCGAATTGCAACACATTAATGACCCCCTTCACGCTCCTGGCCTGTGAATCAGAAAATGATTTAAGTTTTGTTCCAAAAGCCGGCGGCCTGAGTACCACGGCGATCTTCATGCCTTCCGCCGTGTAATCGAGTCCGAATACCGGTTTGCCTGTAACAATAGCATCAATATCTACATTTCGCTGTGATGTCCCGATCAGTTTAAAATCCTTTGGATCCTTTAGCTTTACTTCCGCAGGCACCTCCAGGCCGGATGCGGCCGTTGCAATCTCGCCATATGAAATCTTGTCTCCTTTAGAATTATAAACAAATCCTTTTTCTGTCCTGCAGGAAGATGGATCGACCTCCCACTTTTTAGCGGCCGCGCTGACAAGCATTTGCCTGGCTGTGGCTCCGGCAGTTCTCAAAGCCTGCCAGGATTGCCTGATCGACTGGCTTCCACCGGCCACCTGTCGGACAAAGCGTTTCGTATCCAGAGGGGCCTGCTCCACGATAACATCTTTCCAGTCGACATCAAGCTCCTCGGCGACGATCATGGGCATGGATGTTTTTACATTCTGCCCTACTTCGGGGTTTGGCGACATAATGGTTACAAGACCGTTTTCGGCTATCTTCAGGTATGCGTTTATATCAAACCATTCGGAGGGTATTTCTTTTGCCAGATTTTCAGGCTTGCAGGACATCAGCCAGTTGAAGCCAAGCACGAGGCCTCCCCCGCCCCAGGCTGCAGTTTTAAGGAAAGAGCGGCGGTCGTATGAGGTTTTTATTAGAGTCATAGTTCAGTTGCTTTTTAATTATGAATTACAAATTAGCTGCAGCAGTTTTGACGGCTGCCCTGATTTTCAGGTAGGTTGCACAACGGCATAAATTGCCATACATGGCGTTGTCAATATCTTCATCCGTCGGATTAGGATTTTTTGATAATAATGCGGCAGCTGTCATAATCTGCCCAGCCTGGCAATACCCGCATTGGGGTACATCATGTTCCCTCCAGGCTTCCTGCAGCGGGTGGTCTCCTTTCTCTGAAAGGCCTTCAATGGTGGTAATTTCCCTGTTTACAACTGCGGTGACAGGAGTCACGCAGGAGCGTGAGGCTACACCATCAATATGTATCGTACAGGCGCCACACTGCGAAATTCCGCATCCATACTTGGTGCCTGAAAGGTTCAACTGGTCGCGCAATACCCACAATACGGGAGTATCCGGGTCTACATCGACTTCATGCGATTTTCCGTTGACAAGAAGCTTATATACTGCCATTCTTTTAAGTTTAGTTTACTGGAAACTTTCAAAGTACGGCTTTTCATTTAATTTCACAAAATAAAATTTTTAAAATTTTTTTATGCGGAGTCGGATACCTGTGATGTCAGAATTTTATTCTTTCTCTGTAATAAATCAGGTTATTATCAACGGAATTCGCCGTGCAATGAAGGCTTGTAATAAAATTAATGACAGGCTTCCAGGATCGGCCAAATCATTTACTGTTTGGATCTTGCATTCCGACAGGGTATAAGTATTGAAAATAACCGGTAATTAATTATCTTGATAGAATCAGAAAATAAATACGCCGATGAAAAACATATTTTACCTGCTCCTGCTCGCATGTACCTTTTCCTGTGCAGGCGACAAAAAAAGTTCCGTTGATTCCGGATATTCCCAACCTGGAGTTTTATGGTATCAAAAACCCTTAAGAATTCTTCAAACGGTAATGCGACAGCCTGATGGGGAGAATTACAATACCGACAGTTTAATAAGTTATATGGAAAAAGCGCATGCCAATGTATTGGTGGTCAATGGAGGAGGCGTGGTAGATTTTTTCCAGAATACACTCCCCATGGCCAATGTGAATTCTTATATCGGGAAAAGAGATCTGCTTGATGAGATTGTAACCGCATGTCATGCCCATGGCATAAAAGTAATCGCCCGTGTCGATTTTCGTGGGGTGGAAAAAACCAGATATGAGCTTCATCCCGAATGGTTCGGCAGGGATGAAAACGGTCAGCCCATTCTCCTGAATTATACAACCCCAGTCATGTATGGACCGTGTTATAACAGTTATTACAGGAACGAACATGCTGTAGAATTTATTTCTACCCTGCTCGGAAAATACCATGTAGACGGCATATGGCATAATGCAGTCAATTTTCATCAGACTTGCTATTGTGAACGTTGTATGAAGAAATTCTTTGATTTCTGCGGACAAAAGATCCCAACCCACTCAAGTCCGGAAAGCGATTGGAAGGAATATTACCGTTGGAAGGCATTGAATGCTGAAGAGCAGCTTACATTAATGCGAAGTACGGTGAAGAAGTTCGGAGAGGACAAAGCCTATGCCGCGGAAGTATTCAATATGTATGATGTTGAGCAACAGAGAAGCACGGGTATCGATCTTTACAGCGCGGCTAAATTTTTCGATTTTCTGGTGACGGTAAGCTTTATTGCCGACAACAGCGCCGATGTTGATTATAAAGATCTTTCCTATGCGTCCGGGATCGTCAAATTCCTGAAATCCCTGAATCCGGAAAAGTCTCCGGTAATCCTGTTTGGCGGTAATGGAACCGAGCATAGATATATATATGATGCTCCCATCGACCTGCGGCAATGGCTTTGGGAAGCAGCCGGGGCCGGCGGTGGTTTCTGGAACTGCTACTTCAACGGACCTTATCCCTCGGCCACCATCGATCTCCGGAATGCGTTCCTTCCCGCCGACAGTTATAACTATCTACAAAGGAACGAACAACTTCTCCAATCATTGGAGCCGGTGACCGATGTCATGGTATTTTATTCGAAACTTTCTGCACAAATGCTGGGTGATGAAAAATTTTCCTCTCCGATTCGGGGAATTTTACGAATGTTGCAGGATGCGCATTTTCAGTACGGCTTCATCACCGACTTTAATTTTAGCAGGGAGAATCTTGAAAAGTGCCGGGCCCTGATCCTTCCCAACGTCGTGATCCTTACTGACGACCAGACCCGCATCATCAGGGAATGGGTAAATAACGGGGGAAAATTAATGGCCACGTTTGAAACATCCCTTTATGATACCCTTGGCCAAAAGAAGGCAGACTTCGCATTAAGCGACCTGTTTGGCTGCCACTTTAGCGGCGAAGTTGCAAATACCGAAACCGATTGTTATCAGAAAATCGTAACCAGGAATGAAATATTGAAAGGATTCGAACAGACTGATCTATTACATTCAGGGGGAATGACGCTGATTTGTAAGCCGGGCGAAGGAAGCACGATGGTGACCGGGTATTTGCCAAAAATTAACAACCAGCCTCCTGAAAACGCATACCCCGAATCCTGGGATACTCAAAATCCGGTGATCGTTGCCAACCAGGCAGGGAAGGGTCAGGTAATTTATTTCGCTAACCAGCCCGATTTTTTAAACCTGATTATCGGCCACCCTGATTATCACCATCTCCTTACAAACGCGATCATTAGCCTTCTGGGTAATCAAAAAATCCTGGAATCCAATGCCCCGGCCAGTGTACATATTTACCTGAACAGGAACACAAAGGATCACTCAATGATACAGCTCTCCCTCGTTAATATATCTTCCGGTCCGGATCGTCCATTACGCAATCTGATCCCGGTTCGAGATCTGGATATCACCCTTCCCTTTGCATCGATTAAATCATGCGAAGCGATCAGTGACCCGAAGATCGATTTCAGCTTGAATAACCGCACGCTTCATATCGATCGGATCACCGAGTTTTGCGCATTTAAGATTGTTACCGGAGAATAATAATCCGAACAATACGGTACCTGTTATTTCTTTTCCAGAAGATCATCGGACGCGAGTACCAGGAACATATAATTTGTTGCCCCACCGCCCATGACATATTCTGTCTGTTGCCATAAATACGGCCATACCTTCAGCTCCGGAAGGTCCGGTCTGATCAGGGCTGTCCCTGATGCCGATCCCCCTGGGATATACGACCAGTCGTCGCGGTTTACTCCATAAGCAACCAGCAGTGACCGGGACCCGACGCCCGAAACAAAGGATGAGGTATTTTCCCCTGGATGAACGCCCAGCACAAAATTAAGGGAATTATATACTGCATCATCAGAGAATATATCGGGGAAACTCCTGTGAAGGAAATACTGGTTTACTCCAAAGCTCTGAATGTTCCAGCCATCGCCCCAGATTGCAGGCCTGTATCTTACTCCATAGGGTGTGCCGTTCATTACTTCCTTAATCCTGGCGCTATAGGCCTGCAGGGAATCGCGTACGACGCTCATGAATTCATCATTTTTGATCTTTGCCGCAATTCTGGCGATGGCCGGGCTCGTAAATTCGATGCGGCTCACCACGAGGTCCCTGTTTGACAGGATAAATGATAGATATTTTTCATCTCCGGAGGATAAATACAATTCTGCCGCCAGATCGATAAGTCCTGGCTGATTGGATGTGTTTTTTATATCCCAGATATCTTTAGCCAGGCCAAGACAATCGTTGGCCAGGGGGTCAT
>DATDPY010000378.1:0-10301 GCA_035292565.1 Cyclobacteriaceae bacterium
CGGAAGTAACGATATTGACGATCACCCCCAATGCCGAGGAAGAAATAGAGAACGAAGCATACCTTCTCGGATTAATAAAGCAGCATTTCAATAATGTAGGATTGCAGTTATTACCCGGTACTAATATATCAGGGGAAATCCTGAATTTTGCCCAGAATGTTGAAGATCCCCTTGTGGTCATGGGGGCCTACGGAAGAAGCACGATCTCCAACCTGATCATCCCCAGTGTTGCGCGCCGGATTATCGAGCATAGTAAAATTCCCCTGTTCATAGCCCATCGCTAAACCCTGCCGCTTATAGCCCTGATATTTTATTGGCGCCGGGGATCAGTTGATGATGATGACTACCTTGTTCCTGCGGCCCGCTGTAAGCGTATCGGTGATCTCTGCATCGCCATAATTACTGAGCTCGCCTTTTTTGGCGCTAACATAGTATGCTACGGCTTTAAGGTCCTTGAACAGGACCTTTCCTTTAGTATCTGTTTTCATGGTAACCCCTACCGGGTTTTTTCCCGATTCATAATCATCCCTGTTTTCATATAATGTAACTTCGGTCTCCGGCACCGGGTTTCCCAGACGGTTCAGAATCTTTATTTCAAGGGATGTTTTAAGAATGATCTGGAACGAAGAGGCAAGAATAACCAATACGATGACTACTGGAAGGAACAATGTTTTTTTCATGATGGATTAATTTTTTTATGGCTTTTAAATTAGGCAAAAAGCGCGAAAGGTTTCCTAAAGGATGAAAAATAAATTAATATAGCTTTATAAATGCCAAGATCATGAAAGACATACAGGCAATCGATAAATATCTGCAGGAGGCACAGGATTGGGTGGTTTCATTCGGCGGAAAACTCCTTGGCGCCTTAGTGATCCTGCTTATCGGCTTCTGGATCGTTAATCGTTTTGTGAAATTGCTGAACAGGATCATGGTCAGGCGCGATGTTGATGAATCCCTCCGCCCGTTTCTCTGTTCAGTGGTCAGCATCGTGCTGAAAGTGGTGATATTTATTCCGGTAATTCAACTGTTGGGAATTGCCACAACTTCCTTCCTTGCCATATTGGGGTCAGCCGGATTGGCAGTGGGACTGGCCTTGCAAGGCAGTCTGGCGAATTTTGCCGGAGGCGTGATTCTGCTCATTCTCAGACCTTTTAAAAAGGGGCATTATATAAAAACGGTAAGCGAAGCCGGGACAGTGCATCATATCGGCATATTCAACACAATATTGAAAACGCCTGATAACCAGACTGTTTTTATTCCGAACGGCATCCTGGCGGGAGGAACGATAATCAATTACTCGGATGAACCCACCCGCCGACTTGTCCTCGACGTATCCATCGGTTATGAAGACGACATTCCGAAGGCAAGGGAAATCATTAAAGCCTCTTTGAGTGATGACCGCAGAGTGCTTCACGATCCTCCCTGGCAAATAGTTGTAACCCAACTGGCCGACAGTGCAGTGATTATTTCGACCAGAATCTGGGTAAAAAATGACGATTACTGGGATGTTAATTTTGATTTACGCGAAAAAATAAAACTTGCTTTTGATACACGGGGCATCACGTTCCCATTCCCGCAGGCAACAATTCACTTTGCTGAAGGATCGAAAGATTTGTTACTTAACAGAAGCAGGTAATGATCATTGAAACCAGGGCGTATGCCAGGGCTGGATTACTGGGAAATCCTTCCGACGGTTATTTCGGGAAAACCATTGCTATCATCGTGAAAAATTTCGGGGCGCATGTTTCGCTTTATGAAACACCCGAACTTAAGATCGAAGCCCGGGACGAAGACCTCAATATTTTTAAGAATATCCACCACCTTGTAGAATCGGTTGGCCTGACAGGGTATTACGGAGGAGTCAGGCTGATCAAGGCCACCCTTGTAAAATTCATGGAATATTGCAACAGGGAAAACCTGGCGCTCCATAACAAGAATTTCACAATACGATACCACTCTTCCATTCCCAGGCAGGTAGGGCTTGCCGGATCATCGGCTATTATCACAGCCACTATCCGTGCTTTGATGAAATTCTTTGATATCCATATCCGGAAAGAGATCCTTCCAACTCTTGTTCTTTCCGTTGAGACCGAAGAGCTCGGGATCAATGCCGGGCTACAGGACAGGGTCGTGCAGGCTTTTGAAGGGTGCGTATATATGGATTTCGAACAGGAATTTGTGGAAAAACATGGATACGGGAAATATGAATCGATCGACCCGCGCTTGCTGCCAAAACTATACATCGCCTATAAAACCGATCTCGGGAAAGTATCGGGAAAGGTCCTTAACGATATCCGTTCAAAATACCTGAAAGGCGACAAGCTTGTAATCGATACGTTAAATGAAATCGCCTCCCTGGCAGAATGCGGAAGAAAAGCGATTATAGAACAAAATTTTGACGAACTCTTCCGGCTGATGAACCGCAACTTCGATCTTCGGTCCGGGATCATGAATATCAGCGATAGCAACAAACAATTGGTAAACACGGCCAGAGAATGCGGAGCTTGTGCTAAATTTACCGGATCAGGGGGATCCATTATCGGCATTTATAAGGATGACGAGATGCTCAAACGCCTCATACTCCGGCTGAGGGAAATCCAGGCCCGCGTGATCAAGCCATTGGTGATATAATGAAACAAAACATGATTAAAAAAGCCGTAATACCCGCAGCAGGATTAGGCACACGTTTCCTGCCTGCAACCAAGGCCCAACCCAAGGAAATGCTTCCCATCATCGATACCCCTGCAATCCAATACGTGGTTCAGGAGGCTGTCGATTCAGGGATCGAGGACATTCTGATCATCAGCGGAAAAGGAAAACGGGCGATCGAGGATCATTTTGACAGGAATTTTGAACTCGAGTCGAGGCTTGAGAACGGAAGCGAAGACCTTTATAATGAGATCAGGCACCTGGCCGATATGGCCAACATTCACTTTATCAGGCAGAAGGAAATCATGGGACTCGGCGACGCCATTTACCATGCGAGGTTCCACACGGGAAATGAACCTTTTGCAGTCCTACTGGGCGATACAATAATCGATTCTGTGATCCCTGTCACCCAACAACTGATCGATTCTTATGCCCAATACAGGTGCTCCGTGGTTGCGGTTGAAAAAGTTCCCAAAGATAAAGTAAGCCGTTACGGCATCATCGGCGGGAAAAAACTCAAGGATAATGTGCTTCATATAACCACTTTTATCGAAAAGCCAAATCCCGAAGACGCGCCCTCTAACCTTGCTATCGCGGGGAGGTATATCCTGACCCCGGAAATTTATCCGATTCTTGAAGATACAAAGCGGGGGAAAAATAATGAGCTTCAACTCACTGATGCCCTTTTATCCCTTTCGATCCGTGAAGATATAATCGCAAACATTATCGAAGGGAAAAGATATGATATCGGGAACAAGCTTGATTACCTGAAGACGTGCGTGGAATACGGTTTGAAAAGAAAAGAATTCTCGGAACCATTCCATGAATTCCTCCTGGAGCTGTTGAAGGAATTCAGCCAAAAAGAAAGGTAAAATTTTTACGAACATTTTTAACTACAATTCAATGAAAAAGTTCTTTCAATTCATTTTTCCTGTTTTCGCCTGTCATATGCTGATGGCCCAACCAAAAGAATATTACAAACAGGTCGATCAAATCGTGTGGGTAATCAATGACCTCGATGCAGTCCTCAAAGGATGGTCAAATTTAGGATTCGAAGGAATTACTCCCGGGGAAAGCTTTACCACTTCAGGCCAGGAGTATAAGGGTAAAAAGGTCGATATAAAAATGAAAACCGCCTTTATGAATTTCGGGGGAAAGGCGATAACATTAATTCAGCCGGAAAAAGGAAAAAATGCATATTACGATTTCCTGAAAAAACATGGCGATGGCGCCATGGTGCTGATGCACAGGGCGCCTTCCCTCGAAGAAATAAACAGGGAGGTTGAAAGGATGGCCGGACTCGGCGTAAACGTGCTGCAGCGGGGAAGCTTCCAGCGGGGATCGGCAACCATCAATTACGTATTTTTCGATACGCAAAAACAAGGAAAATACGTTCTTGGAATTTATGGCGGCGCCGAGGTACCGGCGGGATACCTCAATACTCCAAACGCCCTGAATATGACCTTCTCGCAATTTGCATTTGCGATCAAAGACCCTGCCCCGGTTTCGGCTTTCTGGAAAAAACTTGGTTTCCCGGAACTCGAGGTAACCCATTCCGAAAGCTGGGACAAGGAATACTATGGCGTGCCTTCCGATTTTCAAATGGATCTGGGCTGGCAGAGGCATGGAAAGATTGTGTATGAATGGTGCATACCGCTGAAACCGCCGACAGTTTATGCCGATCATATAAAGAATCACGGTGAGGGAATCCAGCACTTCGGAATGAACGTGGCCGACATTGATAAGGCCATAGCGTTTATGACCTCGAAGGGATTCAAGATATCCCAGTCAGGAGGCTGGGGCGAGAAAGGAAAGAAAGGCTCCGGCAGGTTCGCGTATGTTGATACTGAAAGCATTGGCGGGGAAACCATCGAACTGCTCTGGAATTTTAGAGAATAGAAGGATAGCCTCAATTATAAATAAGAATAATATTTGATTATTTAAAAATGATTTGTAAGGTAATCTTATTTCTCCTTCTTGTTATTATATCCTGCAATCAAAAAAGGCAAAACCGCCCGGAAACAACGGGCACCGATACCCTGGTACTTGAAGCAAGGCTCGAATTCTCTGCAAAGGCCCTGTTAGGCGAAGGCGCCATCTGGGATTACGAACCGCAACTGCTCTGGTGGGTCGATATCGAAAATCATACTTGTAACCTGTACGATCCCGTGGTTAAAGAAAACGAAGCGATGGATATGGGCCAGCGAATCGGGACTGTTGTACCTGCCAGAAATCGGGGCAAGGCGGTTGTTGCCTTACAGGACGGGATCTACGAACTTGATCTCGAATCGATGCTGTTTGACCTGGTCTGCAGCCCCGAGTCCAGCCTGAAAGATATGCGGTTCAACGACGGGAAGTGCGACCCTACGGGAAGATTATGGGTTGGATCGATGAGCATGAATTTCATCGGAGGTGCAGCGTCACTTTACCGGGTATCTGAGGACGGGGACTTTAAAAAAATGATCGACAGCGTCACGGTTTCCAACGGCATCGTCTGGACCTCGGACCATAAAACCATGTACTATAACGATACACCCACAGGCTGTGTGAAAGCATATGACTTCGACTTATCCTCAGGGGAGATCAGCAACGAAAGAATCGCAGTTATTATTCCCTCGTCTATGGGAGCGCCCGATGGCATGACCATTGATTCAGCGGACAAGCTTTGGGTTGCGCACTGGGGAGGAGGCATGGTCGGCCGGTGGGATCCTTTAACAGGTAAATTGCTTGCAAAGGTGGTAGTTCCCGCCCCGAATGTCACTTCCTGCGCATTTGGCGGACCGGAGCTGGACGTACTATATATAACCACCGCCAGGGAAGGAATGTCAGAAGACGATATCCTGAAATATCCTGAAGCCGGATCGATTTTTAAAGTTGCCCCGGGGGTTAATGGGGTTACGGCTGATTTTTGGGGAAAATGAAATGAAGACATTTTATGATACAATTTAGTTATCCATTTTCATCAGGTTAAAAACATGGAGCTTGCGAAAACATATGGCCTGACACACCTAGCCATCACGGTAAATGACATTTCCGGAACTCTGAAATTTTACTGGCATGTATTCGACATGGAAGTTATGTACCATGAAAAGAACATGATCCAGCTCACCACGCCGCGATGCAACGACATCCTTGTATTCCAGGTGGGCAAAATAAAATCAACTGGTGAAACGGGCGGCATTGCCCACTTTGGATTCCGGCTCAGGAAGGCGGATGACATTGAAGACCTGTATAAAAAAATTGTTGAATCCGGCGGGTCGATCATTGACCGCGGCGAGTTTGTCCCCGGAGCGATATTAAATGCTTCAGGATGGCAAAGATAAGGCTTAGCCATCAGAACATTACCACCATTAAAGATGGTGGGTTTCAAAGTTGAACAAAATTAATATTACAATAATTTACAGGCAGAAAAATCAGAAAATGGAATTCAACCCAAACAACAATGTTGTTAAACTCTGTCTTCAAGGTATGGGCATGGAAGAAAATGGAAAACCTGAGGAAGCAAGCAAACTGTTTCTTGAAGCCTGGAAGGAAGCAACAAATGACTTTGAAAAATTTATTGCAGCTCATCATGTAGCCCGACATCAAAAAAATGATTCCGACAAATTAAAATGGCTCGAAACGGCCTTGCTGTTTGCATTAAAAGTAAATAACGACACGGTTAAGAGCGCTTTCCCTTCTCTATATGTAAACATTGCCGAATGCTATGAAGACTTAAACGACCCGGACAAGGCAAAAAAGAATTATGAATTAGCCGCTCTGTTTAAGGATAAACCATCTGATAAAGGCCCCTTTTATCATGGGACGAAAGCAGATTTGAAGGTTGGCGATTTGCTGACCGCAGGGGGTGATTCCAATTACCAACCTGAACTCAAAATGAATCACATATATTTCACGGCCCTGGTGAATGGGGCGGGGCTTGCGGCTGCATTAGCAAAAGGCGATGGACGCGAGCGTGTTTATATCGTTGAGCCTACAGGGAGTTTTGAAAATGACTCGAATGTTACAAACAAAAAATTTCCAGGCAATCCGACACGCTCATATCGCTCCCAGGAACCATTAAAAATCGTTGGCGAATTAACAGATTGGGTGAGACAAACACCTGAGGAGCTTCAAAAATGGCGTGAAAAGTTGGCGAATAACAATGGAGAAATTATTAATTAATTTCTGAAAGGATTTACAACCATCGAGAGGCTGCATTACTCTTTTGTAGTAATTATTACACAGGGCTATAAATAGTATCACAATAATAAGATTGATGTATCAGGTTATAAAACAGATAAGTGAATAAAAACCGAATATATTACGATTAAAGTTTATTTTGTGACCAAATGATTTTGTTCATTGTATTAAGTCCCGTAGGGACGAAAGATCGGTAGTAGCTATTTGGAAAGTTAACATCAAGTCCTGTAGGGACGTAATAAAATCACCCCTATGGCCAATACCTATACCCAAATCCACATCCAATTAATATTTATTTAAAGAACCGATCTAAATATTTCATCCCTACGGGATTCAATGCTTTTATTATCCAAATAACTGCCGAGATCATATCCCTATGGGATAAACTCCGAATCGATAAATGGTATTCATTACATTTTCATGATAATGTTTACTTTCGACATCCGATTTGATACTATTTAATGCTCTCAGTAATAATAATATAGATGCTGATAAAAACCTGATGATATATGGGTTATCGGTTACAGTGATTCATAAGACAAAAATCAGCGATTATTTCCTGATGATCTTCATAGCCAACCCGCCGCCCGGAGCCAGGGCGAATTCCAGACTGTCATTTTCAGTTACCGGTAGGATCTGTTTTTGCAATGCATTCGGATCAATGCCGGACTTGTCGCTATCCCTGTAAATCTCGGCTTCAAAGTTTCCTTCATCCAGAAAACCGAAGGGTATTAGCAGCGATCTGGATTCATGGTTGGCTATAGCTCCTACATACCATTCATTACCTTTTTTTCGCGCAATGGAAATGAATTTGCCCACGTTGGCCTCCAGCACTCTTGTCTCATCCCAGGTTGTAGGAACATCTGTGATAAATTCAAATCCCGCCGTGCCTTCATAGACGGCTGGATAATCGGCCACCATATTTAAGTAATTTTCGAGAACCACATACATGGCCATCATGTGGCACCTCGTACCAATAACCTGAGGCCGGATATATTGTGCCTGGAAAGAATCCGGCGTGGTTGCCCGGAATCCGCCCAGATGATAATCGGTCGAACCGGCAACCATTCTTGTAAAGGGGATAATGAGGTCATGATCGGGAGTTACCCTCCCCCATTTATTATATTCATAGTTCATAACCCCTTCGCGGGTCAGTTCATTCGGGAAAGTCCTCGACAAACCCGTCGGCTTATGACTTCCGTGAAATTGTATATGAAGCTTGTGCCGGGCCGTTTTCACCAGGATCTCCTCCTGGATGTTCACCATTTCCTGATCATCGCGGTCCATGAAGTCAACCATCAGACCTTTTATTCCCCATTTCTCATAAAGTGCGAAAGCCTCGTCCAGCTTTGGGTAAAGCGCCGCCCAATGCACCCAAAGCCTTATTCCCACACCTTTCTGCGAGCCGTAATCGCAGATCTGTTGAATATCGAGCCCGGGAACAGGAGTGGTCACGTCGGCATGCAAGCCCGGCTGGAAATCATGACCATCATTCATATACCATTCATGTCCGCCATATTCCACAACCGAGTGATATTCGATTCCGTTCCGGGCGCAAAAATCGATATAGTATTTATTGGTTTCAAAGTTGTTTCCCGGATTTTTGACCGATTCACCTACAATATTTCCGTTCCACCAGGGCCAGGTGGTCTTGCCCGGTTTGATCCAGGAAATGTCCTCAATCCGGCAGGGGTCGTTCAGACTCGTAAGGATATTTGATTCAATTAAGGTTCTGATTTGATCGCCGATCAGCATTACCCTCCAGGGCGTATGATGCGGTAAGCCGGCTTTTACTTTAATTTTATCCTGGCACGGCAGTGGCGACAATCTGCTTATCAGATAATCATTCCCCTTTGCCAGCGACATACCTGAATAGTTACGGAGCGCAGCCTCAGTGATAGACATAAACACAGGCCCGTCAAATTCCACTAAAACCGGCATATCCATGAGTGTATCTTCTTTGATCATGCTCATTGGAAGTGTATGGTATTCCCCTTCGTGCGAAGTATTGAAGGAAGGAAGAAAGAGTGCGGTGATTTTGGGATTACCCTGGATACGAAACAAGGTTCGTTCGTCGGTAATCGAAACCGAATCATCGTTTAATCCGGATGGTAATTCATAACGAATGGCAATGCCATCGTTAAATATCCTGAAAATCAGATCGATTCTCCTGTCCGGGCTTGAATTATCACGAAGATGGAAGATGGCTTCACGGTAAGGATCATTCACGGTATCCGTTTTACCTGCTACCAGGCTATAGCTTTCTTTTCCATCGCGGAATTCACTTCCCGAAAGCTTTAGGTTTTCCCTGATGGCGCCTTCTTCGGCAAATTCGAGGCTTAGCTCAGAATCCCTGATTATCCAAAATCCATTGAAGGATACGGAATATTTGGGCGATTGGCCATCCAATTGAAATGCAATTGAAATTTTACCATCTGGAGAGGCGAGTATAGATTGTTCGGGGTCACAGCCAGTACAAACAATGGTTGAGAAAATGGCTATAAATAATATTACTTTCATGTCCGAATTTTTCTGACAATATTCCGGAACCAGTGCCATAACAACTAATTTTTACTGATTTTTTAAAACAGATTTGGATTCGATATGGAATAAATAAAACCTCATTTTTAGTGAATAATAAATGGCGCAGCATAAGTTGATTAATCATTTCAGGTTTAGGCCGATCCAAGCCTCTTAAAAAATTTTTATTCTGCATTTGCTATCCAATACTTTTTTAATAAATTACGCAATTGTGCTTATTCAATTTCCCAATGAAAAAACATCCCACACCGGACCGGATACACAGCTATCAGGCACCTACCGATCTGAAAACAAATCAAATTAAGTACGCCACACATAATGAATATTATTAATTTTTACCAAACACCACGATTATGAAACCTCTGAACGAAAACCTGAAAAATTCAAATTCCCGGCGAAAATTCATTGAGAAATTCGTCGCATCCGCAACGCTTGCCGGACTGGCCGGACCAACATTCTCCAAATCATTAATACCTGGTAATAATACAGTTACCGGTGAACTTGACGATTGGTTTAATCAAATAAAGGGTGCGCACCGTGCGGTTTACGACGTACCTTCGCCAAATGATTTATATCCTTTCGCATGGCCAAAAGTGTTTTTAATGACAAATGAAATGGCGGGAGCAAAACCAGGGGATAGTTCGGTAGTGGTTGTATTACGGCACGAAGGTATTCCTTTTGCCATGGAAAACCGCTTATGGGAAAAATATCACTTTGGAGAATTATTTAAATATAATGACCCGGTCACCAAGAAACCTTCGCTGCGGAATCCATTCTGGCAGCCAGGAGATAATGATTTTGTCGTACCCGGGGTTGGGCCTGTGCAAATTGGCATAAATCAATTACAGGAAAGCGGAGTGATGTTCTGCGTCTGCAATATGGCAATTACCGTTTATAGCGCGGCAATAGCCCAGAGTATGAATGGTAAT
>DATDPY010000379.1:0-5926 GCA_035292565.1 Cyclobacteriaceae bacterium
AGACAAAATTTGCTCCGGAAACAACCGTTCCATTTCTTAACCGGGGCGGATGGCATGATGCCGGCGATAATGATCTGGCAGCCGGCTCACAGGCCGCCACAACGCACTATCTGGTCCTGGCGTATGAACTGTCCGGCGAGAAAACCGACCAGACCACCATAGATTTTGAGGGCCTCAATGTGTTTATGCACAGACCTGACGGTGTTCCTGATTTTGTCCAGCAGATAAAGCATGGAGCGATCAACCTCCTTTCAGGTTATCGGGCATCGGGTCATAGTTTCGCAGGCATCATTGCCAATCTCGAAGGCAGCTATCTGTCAGGCGATTGGGTATTGCAAACCGATCAGCTTTTTTTTAATCCGGAACTATCGGGCAATCGAAAAACTACAACTCATTCCGGAAACATGGATGACCGGTGGGTATTTACCAATAAAGATTCCGGTGTGGAATATAAAGTGGCCGCAGCTCTTGCCGCTGCCAGCCGGTCACTGAAAGGTTACGACAATCAACTGGCCGAAGAGTGCATCGGAACAGCGAAGAAGATTTGGGATTACGAACAGGCTAATGAACCGGTTGCCAAGCCCAATGCTTATGTGCCAAGGAATATTAAACTTGAGGAGATAATCGCCACGGCCGAATTGCTTTATACAACAGGGGAGGAAAAATATTCTTCGCATTTGGTCGGTCTTCTTCCTTCCATCGAGAAAAACTTCGGTGGCGCAGCCTGGTGCGTATCGAGAGTGACGGACCAAATGAAAGCCGGAGAATTCAATGACCGTTTCATGGAAATGCTCCGGGCCTACAAAACTGAAATTGACTCTGTCCTGGCATTGAATCCTTTTGGTGTGCCATGGAAAACATTTACATGGGGGATTGGCTGGAATATCCAGCAATTTGCCCTGGAGCAATATTACCTGGTTACGAAATATCCGGATCTTTTTGACAGGGAAATTGTATTCCGTGTTGTAAACTATGTTCTCGGCTGCCACCCTGGCTCCAGCACTTCCTTCATATCGGGAGTGGGCGCGCATTCGGTATTGTCGGCCTTTGGCATGTACCGTGATATGGAATATTATATTCCCGGGGGAAATGTATCGGGGACAGCCCTGATCAGACCCGATTTCCCCGAATTGAAGGAAAATACACCCTACCTCTGGCAGCAATCGGAATATGTAATGCCGGGTGCCGCCACTTACATATTTTGTGTGCTGGCGGCGAATAATCTGCTTGGAATAAACTAACGAAAACAGGATCAATCCCCATGACCTATGCCCAGAGGGCATACATTTCATTAACTCATGGCCGGACCCGACGCCCCGACCCCAAGGGGATGCATTTTATCCATATCATTGTTTCATAATACGATCCCTCCACGGTCGAAGCATTATGGTTATTAACGAACTCTGGAATGAAAACCCTCTCAGCTTTGGGCAGTATATTTCTCTATGAATAAAGAATATGTAAAGATTTTATTTTATTGCCAACTGTTTTGGAACGGAATGTTCTATGCCCGGAGGGCATACATTATTGTGGCTCATTAATAAACGTAATGTCCTGACCCCGGAGGCGGTCGAATATTGGTAGCTCGTTAAATGCTGGGAAGTCCCAAACCCGGAGGGGTTACATATTACACCAGGCCAGGTTGGTAATGCGGCCCTTCGGGGATGTGACCCTTATACCAGTTATGGGACAATGAAATGCATACTCGCAAGGCATATCAGCCAGGAAAGCGTCGTTCCGGATTGCGGGAGGAGGGTTTCGAAAAAAGGGTTAATTCCTGCAAAGTATTGATGGTCCTGACATGATTGAAGCCATCAATATTTACGTGCCACTGATAGACCCCGGGATCAAGTGATCTTCTTTCGTCGCTTACCATTTCGCATTCGAGCAATACCTGTGATGACCGGCTTTTAAAATCATGGAATGTCCTGCGGGTGCGTCCCGTAAGATCGGTGATATGAGAAAGGATCTTGTGTTCCCTTCCGGAATCATCCATGTTGATGGAAAGACAATATGCACGCCCGGACTTCCTCACTTCGCTAAGGCGCGACTGGCTTTCCTGCAATGATGGGATCTCCAACCTGCCTGATGCCGGGGCAATATTTATTTCCCGGATATTATCCAACGACATATCGCCAAGGCGGTGAAGGTCATGGGCAACACGGATAAAGGATGCATTTGGATGTCCGTCGGCAGCTCTCCCTCCTTCCGTTGTAAGAGCCGAATGATTATTTTCCTTCCTGGCGGTATTGATTAGTCTGAGCAGGTACATCTCAACGGCAACCGGGTCTTTGCTCATGGCGATGGTATCAGCCCGGAATATTTTTCCTGTAGTTGGCCCGCCCTGATATACCCCGGCAAGCGCATCCATGATGTTCAAAATACAGGGTGAATATTGATTTATTGTTTTATAAAAAGCCGATGCGCAGACCTTGCTTCCTGCATAGGGCGATTCAATATTCATCCATTCATTGCCATGGGTATTGCTGCATTTATCGGTACAGCCAAATGTATTTTTCATCACCCCCGTAATTCCGGCTTCCCGGTGGTCCTTGGCCACGGCAAGATTGATCGTGAAATTGCTTTCATATACCGGGGGGATGATGCGTTGGGGGGCCCGGTACGGTTCGGGAAAATCAGGGGCGGCTAAAAATTCAGGGGCATCAGCCGGCAATTCCCGTCCGCCTCTCCCATCAAACCAATGCAGACCATACCTACCCTTTTGCCTGTCTTTCAGAAACCCATGGCTATCAGCGTGGACAAGTCGAAATCCCTGCACGACTGGATTATTTATCCCCGATAAAACAGAATGTCCAAGGTCATAAATCAAAATGTTTTCCGCAGGGAAAGTTCCGTCGAGCATCTGGGTTAAGCCCGAAACAATGGCATCGGTTATGGCGGCTTTCGGCCCATAAGGGCATAGCGTTTTATTCCAATCGTTTTCGCCATCCATCCAGCCGTATGAAAAATTCACCTTAATGCCGATCCTGGTATTGGAATTGGGATGCCCCTGTGGGAACAATGATTCCCAGGCCTTCCCTACTTTGGATCTGCCGGTAAGTTTCGTGATGGCCGTATCAACCATAACGGCGATCCTGTTATAATTCAGGCTGAAGGAAATAACTTTATCCACGATCACCCCATCGGAATTAGGCGCTTTCCCCGAAATGAATTCCAGGGACTGGGCCATGGGATCGCTTACGCAAATAACGGGCGATCCTGCACGTTTTGAAAGGATTGTGAAAGGCTCATTCAAAATATGCGGCGCAGCGAGGAAAGTGCCTGCGCTCAGTTGAAGAAACCTGCGGCGTTTCATAAAAATTGAGTTTAAAAAATCAGCCACGGCTAAATTAAAAATATTTTTCAATGATAAGATCCGGGGACATCTATTTATTTTTGAATCAGGTATCCGGTGATTTTATTCTCACAAACGGGGAAGATGGGAAAGATCAGGCATATCTTTAAACAGTTTTTTTAAAAAACCCTACGAGATGAAAAAATTGATTTTTTTATTTTCCATCAGCCTCATGATCTTTTCATGCAAGCCGGCGGAAGAAACGAAGACATTATGGGACCTTGCCCTTGAGAAAAAGGATGTGCTCAAGGTCTCCACAATTTTCACCGCACACGACGTCCGGGACCGTTTGTCAACGGAAAGCGGCCTTGACAGCGCCATACAATGGTGCAAGGATGCCGGTATTACAAGGGTTTTTATCGAGAGCTTCCGGGGTTATACGGCGGAGCGGGGCGCTTTGTTAAAAGCTAAAAATAGATTTATCGCGGCCGGGATCGAGGCTTCGGGTTGCATTACACCTGTTAATTTCGGAAAGACTTCAACAGGAATGTCAATCGTGTCGTGTTATTCCGATACTTCCACTCAAAACAGGATCCGGGAGATCATGGAATATACAGCCTCGATGTTCGACCTGATCATGATCGATGATTTTCTGTTCACCGACTGCAACTGCGAACAATGCCTGGCTGCAAAAGGAGGCAGAACGTTATCGCAATACCGCTGCGACTTACTGACGGATGTTGGCCAAAAATATATTCTGGAGCCTGCCCGGAAAGTGAATCCTGAGGTAAAAGTGATCATCAAATTCCCGCAGTGGTATGACGACTTTCACCGCAGGGGTTATGAGGTTTTAGGTCAGACGGCAATTTACGATACGATCTGGGTAGGCACGGAGACCCGGGATTCTGACCTGTCGCGATATGACAGGGGTTGGGAAATGCCGCAATACGAAGGGTACTTCATTATGCGATGGCTTGGCGATATCGGCAAGTCTAAAACGGGCGGCGGCTGGTTCGATGCCCTGGGTACTACACCAGTTAATTATCTTGAACAAGCCAGGCAAACGGTACTGGGCGGGGCAAAGGAATTTATGCTGTTTTCTTACGGCGGACTGATCCGGGAAAAAAATAATTACGGCAACAGGGAGGGAACCGGCATAGCAAATGTTGATTCGCTGAAAAAAGAACTTCCCGGATTATTTGAACTGGCAGGAATGATAAAAGGAAAGGCGATTAAAGGAATTCTTGCCCCAAAACCTGCCAACAGCGACCCTTATCACCAGTCAATTGATGAAGAGAAATTTTATAATTACCAGGGTGACGCCTTTGTATACGATTATATCGGCATGATGGGACTTCCGCTGGTGCCTGCTGAACGGATCGATGCCGAAGCGGAGGCCGCATTCTTTTCCGTACACGCCCTGAAAGATCCCGGTTTTAAGGAAAAGCTTAGCGCCATGCTTTCGGGCGGAAAGCCTGTAATGATTACGGATTTTCTGGCCTCCAAGCTTGAGACCATTCCGGCAAATAACGACAATCTGATTGTATTGAAACTGGACGGAAACATACGCAACCTATTGAAATATGATCGTACAGAATTGAATGCCATGAGGGATAAAATGCTGGCTCCCTGGAAAATCAAATTCGATGCTCCGGCCCAGGTGTCATTATACCTTTTCGGCGATGATATCCTTATCATCGAGAATTTCAATAATGCTGCGGTGGATGCAAAGGTCGGGATGTCTTTTTCAAAAAATGCCAGACTGAAATTAACCTTGCCATCCGCCGCCAAAGTTATGCATCAATTTACCGGTGATGCATTAATCATTCAAAATCTGCCGCCGAGAACGCTGGCCGTTTTCACATATTGACTTGAATATCATAAATTGCAGCCGGCGATATTGTTCTTCCGGCAGGAAGCAGCCCGGCGGCAATAAAGCATCATTAACGAAACGCAAATAAATTTCAAACCATGAAAAACAGGAGGCAATTCATCAGGGATTCCGCACTGGCGGGTTTGGGTATTACCCTTGGAGTATCTGCATCGCATGGCAGGGGGGCTTCAGTAATAACGGACGAAATGAAGATTGGCATCATCGGTCTGGATACCTCCCACAGCCCTGCATTCGCGAAATACATCAACGATCCTCAAAAGGAAAGCATGAGGGGAATGAAGGTGGTGGCGGCATACCCATATGGCAGCAGGAATATTGAATCGAGCGCAAGCCGGATTCCACAGTACACAAAAGAATTTGAATCTATGGGTATTGAAATTGTGGACGGCATCGGTGAACTGGTTAAAAGATCAGATGCTGTTTTGCTGGAGACCAACGATGGCAACCTTCATGTCGAGCAGGCCATTCCCGTATTTGAAGCGCATAAACCGCTTTTTATCGATAAGCCTGTTGCAGGGAACCTTGTGGATGTGATTAAAATATTTGAAGCCGCACGAAAAAATAATTCGGTCTTCTTCTCCTCTTCCTCCCTCAGGTACCTTGCGAAGGCACAGGAAATCAGGTATAACTCCCCGATCGGGGATGTTGCGGGGGCATTTACCTACAGCCCCGAACATTGGGAGCCCACGCATACCGATCTTTACTGGTATGGCATTCATGGTGTTGAGATATTATAT
>DATDPY010000380.1:0-2295 GCA_035292565.1 Cyclobacteriaceae bacterium
AGAAACCATACCAGTCAGCGCCTCATTCAAAGAGATATTTATTCAAAAAATGCAAGGAATGGGATTGGTGGGATTTACCGGATTAACCTGATTACCGGTTTGACGGGACTAAAGCAGGGGGCAGGAAGGGCATCCGTCATTGCGGATAGCCAAATCTTTAGGAAATCCGTTATTTTTATTAATATCATGGATCCCTATTTCTATGAATGTCAGCATTTAGGGGCGTAGTCTTTAATCCTTCATCGATAGAAATTAATACGATCGCAATCACCGCAACGATCATACCAATGCTGTTGAATATATATGGCAGCTGCCAGTATATCAGAAGAGAAATAATGATGGTGATCACGGGGTAAAGGCCGTTGATCACCGGGGCAACGATGATGGCCTTTCCTTCCTTGAATGAATATACAAAAAACAATACACCCACCGTATTCAGCAACTGGATAAATATGCTCAGATAGGGCCCCTGGATTCCCCAGTTGATGGGCTGGGTGAAATCCGTAAGCATGATAGCGAATGGTATGATGGCCTGAAGGGTCAGGGCGAGATAGAAGAACATACTGTCTTCGTCCATCGATTTCGTTGAGGCCTTGATGATGTAGGCCTGCACTCCCCACAAGGCAAAAATGACGATCGAAAGCCAGAGCCAGATCAGGTTGGTGAACTGGCCGCCTGAAGATTTTTGCAGCGACATCAGGAAAATGGCAGCTATGGCAAGGATAATTCCAATCATGCCCCGGGTTCCGGTCTTTTCCTTTAGTAATATGAATGATAAGATCACCGTGATAGCAGGCGATAAAGAAATAATCGGGAAGATCATATAAGGAGGCCCGTTTTTCAATGCAATAAAAAGAAATAATTGACCAACTGCACCGGTAAAACCTGCGGCAAGTCCGTAACCGATCGCCGCCGGAGTATGCACCGGTTTCCAGTGTATTTTTCTGAGGGATATGATGGCTACCGGAATGATGGTCAGCGCATTGATCACATAGATCAGCGTAGTTGGAAAGGGAGGATCGATGTATTTTGCCGGGTACTCGGAGATGGCTCCCCAGACACCCCAGAGAATAGCGGTTATTACGGAATAAAGAAACCAACGAGGCATTTTCATCACAAACAGGGATTTTCAGTTATAAAAATGTTTGAATTTGCATATTTTAAAAATCAGAAATTAATCGATACTGCAAAAGACTTTCTTCAATAATTTTAAGGAATTCCGGATTATTTATTGAAACATTTCCATTATGGTTATCATTGTAGCCGTTAATTGGCCCGGGCTGGTTGATGCCGCGTGGTTATGATCGAGAACCTTAAATTATTTTTCTCAAAGCCCCAATCGCGGACCGTGGGACTAGTTTTTGCTCTGAACAGTCTGATGTTCGGATCATGGATCACCCATCTTCCGGAGATCAAGGAACGCCTGCAGATCACTGACGGAGAACTGGGATTGGCCCTGCTGGGCGTGCCCCTGGGATCGATCATTGCCATGCCTTTTATGGGTTGGATCATTCACAGGTTTGGATCCGGGAAGACCACCATGATCTATGGAATAGCATTCTGTATCATTTCCAGCTTTCCTGTACTGGCCCCCGATTATGCCCTGTTTTTTGCCTCCCTCATCCTTGTGGGGATGTCGACCGGTTCGATGGATGTAGCCATGAATGCCGCTGCCGCTTCCGTCGAAAAAAAGATGGGGAAAAATATCATGTCGAGTTGTCATGGGATGTGGAGCCTGGGCGGTATGGCGGGTGCTGGCATAACCAGCATACTGGTAGGATTTCATATCGACGCGGGATTGCATATAGTACTTCTGGCCGCCCTGTTATTCATCATTTTATTGATTTTAAGACCTGTTTTGATATCTGTTAAGGATGAAAGAGCAACTGAGGTAATCGTTTTTACCCTTCCAAGAGGTCCCCTGATCGGCCTGGCCGTGATCGCTTTCTGTGTTATGATGGGTGAGGGGGCGGTGTATGACTGGTCGGCGATATATCTTGATGATACCCTGCAAGCCAATGCCTTTTATTCCGGGCTTGGCCTTTCAGGATTTTCCATGACCATGACCCTCGGGAGGTTTTATGGCGATAAGGTGATCCATTTATGGGGGGCAGGAAAAACCGTGATCGCAGGAGTACTTATATCCATTGTGGGAATCCTGATCGTTGTTGCGGTCAATTACCCGTTGATGGCCATAGCGGGATTTACTCTTGCGGGGTTGGGTTTTTCATGTCTTGTCCCAACCATTTATATTTCTGCTTCCCGCATGAAGTTTGGGTCACCGGGCGGAAATCT
>DATDPY010000381.1:0-5925 GCA_035292565.1 Cyclobacteriaceae bacterium
CCCTGGATATTGTGGCCTGGTCATTTGGCGCCTTCACCTCGCTCGATTTTGCACTTGATCATCCGGATAGGATTCGAACGTTGACGCTCATTGAACCACCTGCCATATGGAGCCTGCGCGAAGCCGGGCCTTTGGATGCCGAAACAACAAAGACGGTGAATTTTTTCGAAACCCTGCAAGGCGATATTACCGAAGACATGCTCGCCTCATTTTTGCGGGAAGCAGGATTCCTGAAACAAGATCAACAGGCCCGTGAACTCCCGCAATGGCAGCAATGGGTCCCTTTCCGTCAATCACTCCGGAACTGTCCGGCTGTAGTATCCCATAGGGATAAACTGGATCGTTTGCATCATATCCAAGCGCCTGTATTGCTGGTGAAAGGGACAGGCTCGGCCCCCTTTCTTCACCGGATTATCGATGTGCTGGCTGCCCAATTACCCAATGCACGTATTGTTGAATTCCCGGGCGGCCATGCCCCACATATAGTATCGAAAGACAGGTTCCTTGCGGAGCTGGAGAATTTTCAAAGGATTCCATGAAGGCAATTTCGTGCCAACCTGCATGCCCTGGAATGTTTCTCTGAGATTTGTAAACCTAAAAGACCTGCGGATTCTTTAAAATCTGCCTGAAACAACCTATCATCATCTCCTCATTGATGCCATTTTTTTAACAGTCGCATTCAAATAAATTTACTAAATCCTTTTAAATGTAATTTTATTTGTATATTTGTACTATATATATATTACATTATTTTAATATTATAATGATAAATTTTCAATTAGATCCCAAAGCCGGTAATCCCTTTTATAGGCAGATCATTGACCAGATCAAATTCGGTATCGCAACCGGACGGCTTAAAACGGGTGAGCAACTTCCAACCGTCAGGACGCTCGCTGTCGAACTGAAAGTAAACCTGAATACTGTGGCCAAGGCATATAAAGAATTGGAGATTCAGAATGTTCTTGAAACACAACAGGGCACGGGCACCTTTATCAGTATCCAGCAGATACAGGTATCGGAAAAAGAAAAAAAGGAAAAACTTCAGGAAATCTGCAATGAATTCTGCTCGATAGCTTTCAGTTACGGGTTCTCAGTGGATGATATAGTAAACTTTCTTCAAAATCATAATAAATAAAACATGAATCCAATCATCAAAAATTCCGCTAATCCTGTATCCATCACGATATTTTTTATCCTGATGGGAGCAGCGATCGGCTTGTATGCATGGGGCCGGATCGGCATCCCCATACTCGCTGTTTTTTTTATTCTTTCTGTCATGATCTCACGGTCCATTCATATTGCGGATCAATGGGAAAAGGCCGTTGTCCTGAGAATGGGCAAATTTATAGGCCTAAGGGGACCTGGCATTTTTATGATCATTACTATTATCGACAAGATTAACAACTATATTGATCAGCGAATCCGGGTTACCGACTTCAAGGCAGAGCAAACGCTTACCAAGGATACTGTACCGGTAAATGTTGACGCCGTTGTTTACTGGACGGTATGGGATGTCGAAAAGGCAGCTCTCGAAGTACAGGAATATGAAAAGGCGATCTCGTTCATTGCAATGACAGGGTTAAGAGATATTATCGGGAAACACGATCTTGCCGTGATGCTACAGGAGCGGGATAAGATCGCTGAGGACTTGCAAAAAGTGCTCGATAGCAATACCAATCCCTGGGGAATTACTTGCCAGACCGTAGGCATAAAGGATATTATTATTCCCCAGGCATTGGCGGATGCCATGAGTAAGGAAGCCCAGGCGGAAAGGGAACGAAGAGCAAGAGTCATCCTGGGTACTGCAGAAACTGAAATCGCCGAGAAATTTGCCAAAGCAAGCGAACAATATAAAAATAACCCGGTAGCCCTCCATCTTCGGGGAATGAATATGTTATTTGAAGGATTAAAGGAAAAGGGATCCATGGTTATCGTGCCAAGTTCTGCTTTGGAATCAATGAATCTTGGAGTTATCGGTGGGCTGGCTGCTCTGGCAAAAACGAATGAATAATGATAACTTCCCGCTGATCATGTAAACCAAAGCAAAATTAAAATATGCGGCTATCTGCGAAAACCTGCCTGAACGGCAGACAGGTCTGCTCGCCTTCGCCCCTTGTACGAGGGGCTATGGCGGATACACGGGAAACAAATACACATTAATTCAACACCGGCTGCTTATTATACTTATTCCGGTACTCCACCGGCGTCAGCCCCGTGATCCTCCTGAAAATCGTCCGGAATGCTTTTGTATCGGTATATCCTACGTCATACATCACTTCGTTGATTTTATTCCTGCTTCCTTCGAAACTCCGTTTTGCGGCTTCGATTCTCACCCGCTGGATATATTCCACTACCGTATTCCTCGTCGCCTGTTTAAACCTGCGTTCAAAGCTTCTCCGGCTCATGGCCAGCTTATCGGCTAACTGTTCCACGGTTATCTTTTCCTGGAAGTTGGTCTCGATAAAATCCTGCGCTTTCCTGATCTCTTCATCGGTGTGGTCCTTCTGGCCGTTGAAGATCACGAATGGCGACTGGCTTTCCCGGTCGATGTCTATGGCAAAATACTTTGCGGCCAGAATGGCAATATCTCGATTGGTGTATTTTTCCACCAGGTATAACAATAAGTTCCAGTATGAATTCGCTCCGCCGCTGGAATAAATCCCGCCGTCAACAAGCCATACCGCGGGGAACAATTCTCTGAAATCCCGGTAAAATGCCCAGTGTGTGGAGCATTTCTTCCCGTTTACCAGCCCCGTAGAAGCAAGCAAAAATGCCCCCACACAGAGAGAAGCTACTTCCGCTCCATTTTTGTGTTGTTCAATAATCCAGGGTATGGCCTCCCTGTTCATTTCCACCGCCGATCTCAGGTTACCGAACAGGGCAGGGATGATGATCAGGTCGGTCCTGCTCACCTCCTTTAAAAGACGGTCGGTATGTACGGAATAGGCATTATCATGAAGTTTCACCTCCCTTTTCAATCCTACCAGTTCAACCTGGAAAAGACGCTCCTTTCCCGAAGCTTCCAGGAACTGGTTAACCGTGGTGAATAAATATCTGGGGTCAGCGATCGCTTCCATGACGGCCGACTCCGGGACCAGTATGGATACATTTTTCATCATTCAAATGTAATGGATTTCTTTGGCGTGATCAACCCCTGAATTAGGCGTTTTTGCACCTTTCCCTAAAGACATGGAATGGTCAATTTTGACAGGAATACAACAATTCTTTATGTCCAGGATCATCGCATACCTCACCTTTAACGGGAATTGCCGCGAGGCCATGGAGTTTTACAGGGATTGCCTGGGAGGAAAATTATTTTTTCAAACCGTTGGCGAATCCCCGCTGAGTAAAAAAATGCCCGTCAAAATGAAGCGAAGAATCCTCAATTCATTTCTTCAAAGTAAAAATATTCTTTTAATGGCCTCCGATATGGTTGGCGATCCCGGGCTCATCAGAGGAAATTCAGTATCCATATTAATTGATTGTGGAACCGAAAAGGAAATTAAATTATATTACGAGAATTTATCTAAAGGCGGGGAGGCATATTACCCGGTTGATGAGACTTTCAGTGGAGCATTGTTCGGAAGCCTGACCGACCGGTTCGGGAATCACTGGTTATTCAATTTCAATAAAAAACTGAAACTTAAGAACGAATAAATGTCAGGCCAGGACAATTTCATAGCATCGAAATGGTCCGGCTTGCAAAAGAAACAAACAAAGATTTCATAAAAAACGGCATGCTGACCGTCCGTCATGCCATCGCAGACCAACTTCCTTTCGAAGAAAATACATTCACCTGAATGGCCATGACAGGAGTATTGGGATTCCTCAATGACCCGGTCCGGGTTTTTTCGGAGGTGCGGCGTGTACTGCGAAAAGGCGGCAGAATAGTCGTTTTGGGATACGATCCGAAATTAAAAGGCACCCCCGGCGCACCGTAGCCATTTGCCTCAAGATTGAAATTCTATAATGACGATGAATTCGTCGCGATTGCAAATAAGGCAGGATTTACACAGGTCCGGATAATTCAACGGTCTCTGGAACAATATGCCCGTGAGGCCGGGATTAACGAAGAACTTATTCCCCTTTTCTCAGGCGACACTGCATTCCTGGTCGCTGTTAATAAATAATTTTCCCCTAATACGCTATCGGTTTTTTTAAAGTCGCTGATTTAAACATACTATTGTAATGATAAATACATTTATCTTTATCGATATGAATCCTATCCATCGCTAACAGGTTCTATTTTTTACACTTTATAAAGTTTAAAACCCGAATTTCATCATGAGAATATTCCTCTGCGTAATCTTTATTTTCGTTTCTTCAATGGTCATTTCATCAGGAAGGGCGGACAGTGTCAGGTCTCCATTGAAAGTATCTGGATATGTCAGCATGAACAGAAATGGTATGGCGCCCATTCCCTCCTTTTCTCTTGGCAAGCCGGCCATTATTGCCGGTTTTACCCTCAGGAAGAACCGGTTCAGTTATGATCCGCAGCTTTCCTATAGTACCGAATTCAAGCCCTGGATCATCGACAATTGGCTGCATTACAGGCTGATCCAGAATAAAAATTTTGAACTGCGGACAGGGATTAGCTCAAGCGCTTTTTTCAGCGGAATCGAAACTTCCGAAGGTAAAATATGGCAATGCCAGAGATATGGCACCCTGGAGCTGGCCGGAATTTTTACATTGTCTGGAAAAAGCACCTTGAGCATGCTGGCATGGTATGACAAGGGATTCGATAAGGGCACGATCACCGGTTATATCATTAATCTGATCGCCGACAAGCCCGATATCCTGATTGGCCGGAAATTAATTGCCGGGATCAACGCCCAATTCTTCTACCTGGATTATACCCAAGAAAATGATGGATTGTTTTTATCGCCCAAAATAGCATTAAACGTAAAGGATATTCCTTTTTCTATTTACTTCCAGTGTACCCAGGCATTGGTAAGCAATATCTCCCCCTACCCCGGTTTCCGCTGGAATGCCGGAGCAGCATTTCATTTTGGAACCACTGGTCAGTAGCGGAGGATCGGTAGATCAGTGGATTAGTCTAACAGTTGGTATTTTCGATGTCCTCGAGGAGATCGATTTAACCTGCAACAAGAAACCTGACTAAAACCTGTACTGCCCCCTTATCGTCAACACGTTATCCCTGATATCTTTCGTATATAAATTCAATAATGTGCTCTCGTTCTTCACAATCGCATAATAAGCCATGATCTTGACATTGGAATCCCAATGGTAAATCCAGCCCATCCCGTATGTTTCGTAATGAATATCGGCAGGGGTGGTCCCGGAACCCGGAGCGCCGATTTGCTTACCCGAAATTCCGGTATTTGGATCATAAACATCATATTTAAAAACTACCTGATGCTTTGCATGGAACAACTCCTGGACCAGATAAATATAATATCCCCGTATATCCCGGAGGTAGGTATCCGATGAGCTTAACAGATTCGGGCTAACCGTGGAATTTGCATAACTGGCCTGTTGCCCGGCAATATATTCTCCCCTTAAGGTTATAATTCCCAAAGTATTCTTAATCGAAAACTGTGCATCGAGTCCGGCCAGCTCCCGCTTCGATTTAGCATTCAGATTCCTGAGGGTATCTGCCGGATCGAAGATAAAATCCGAATTACCTATGTAATATACTTTGTTGGTAGCGTTGCCTAATCCGCCGTTGTAATAAGACACTCCGGCACCTGCCCTGATCTTATCGTTATTAAATGATTTTATGAAGTTCAAATGGCCTATGAAATCCTTGTAATTATCGATTTCCGATTTAAATCCATTGGAGCCGTTACCATTGACAATCGCAGCATCCAATTTCAGGAAATGAAATGGAGAATTAACCGGCGGCTGGAACGTCAACATGAAACCAACATCTCTTTCTCCGGGCAACAAGGTCTGAACAATCCT
>DATDPY010000382.1:0-10857 GCA_035292565.1 Cyclobacteriaceae bacterium
TCAGTGACCGGGTATAAATGGTAAGTAAGTAAGGGCTTGCAGAAAAATAAGGAACAACAGTAATATCCCTGTCGAAAGTTTGTCCATCGAAAAGACGGTCGGATTCCAGATTGAAATCAAAGTAAAAATATTCGTACATCCAGCAAGCCGAGGGATGCGGGCGTAATATATCTCCCGATGAATAAATGCCGGTGGAGAACAGATAGACCCCCTGATATGTCCATTGGTAATAATTCTTCACATTTGGAACGTCGGTCAATGTGATCCAGACTTTATGTCCTTCCGGATGAAATATGGTTTCATCAACGAATTCGTTGTGAGTGATGATCGCCTCAGGAACCGGGGGCATTTGTTCGGGGTATGACATCAGTTCAATTCCATTTACCGTCTGTATATACAGGGAGTAGCTATGCCCTGGAATTGCCCTGAACAAACTATCTGTTCTGTATTTTCCGTCTCCCAATTCGCATAAAAACTGCGGATGATCTTTAATGCTGTCATCAATTATACAAACTGTTGCGAATCGGACTGGATAATTGCTGCCTTCGCTCTTAACGGAATACGCTGCCGAATGGGTCAGCTTAATTATATAAGGGCCTGGAAGATTGGTTATCGAACCGTCGACTACATAATGATCGTATCCTTTGGTAACCCTGATATCATAGGGTATTTCACAGGACGATATCAACCAGACAAAACCGCAGGGGAGGAGGGCTATGTAAATTCTTTTCATATCTGGTTATAAAAATTAAAGAAATTTGAAATTATATGATAAAGAGGGGATAATCGTACCCAATATGGTATACCGGTAAGCCTGAGGGATCCTCGATCCGGGAATAGGTTTGAAATAAATGGAATAAGCATTTTTTCTGGCATAGAGGTTATAGACGGTAAAGGACCAGGAACCATACCAGTATTTATTCTTCCTGTTGCTTCCACTTTGGGTGATCGATACGTCAAGCCTGTGATAGTCGGGAATTCTGGCGCCGTTTCTTTCTTCATAACTGGCAATGGTAATTTTGTTCACTTCATATTTTGATGCCGGAAATGTCACAGGTCGACCAGTAAGATAAACGAAATTCCCGGCAATACTCCATCGTCTGTTTATCTGATAATTTGTGGTGATCTTGACTTCGTTCGGCATGTCGAAATTTGTTGGGTAATAGGCCCCCTGATTGATTGTTTCTTCCGGTGCCGATCCCTTAATCCGTATCAATGAACGCGCATAAGTATAGCTTGCCCATCCTGTAACCCTCCCAAGATTTTTCCTCGCGTAAAGCTCAATACCGTAAGCCATCCCCTTTCCCTGCAGCAGTTCGGTTTCTATATGAGGATTCAAAAATAACTCAGCCCACTCTTTGTAATCCACCAGATTATCCATCCGTTTATAATACAATTCCACGGATGTTTCAAATCGATTGAGTTGGAAATTTTTATAATAACCTAAGGTAACCTGATCACATGCCTGTGGTTTAAGGTAAATACTGCTTGGGTACCAGAGGTCGATCGGTGTAATACCGGTTGTATTGGATACCTGTTGAATGTATTGATAAAGCCGGTTATAACTTGCCTTTATGGAACTAAGTTCATTCAACATGATCCTGGCCGAGATTCTGGGTTCAAACGCATCAGATAAGCTGATTTTTTCCCCGCGCCCGTAACTCGTTGATGCGATCATCGTTTCGATATTTCTGGGCACTCCGGGTTCATATAAATGCACCGTTCCGGGGCCAAAGTGGCCGAATGCCGAATATCTCAACCCGGCCGCCAGGCTCAGAAAAGGGAGAAGTTCGATTTCATCGCTTACATAGGCGATGTTTTCCCTGGCGTATAATTTTTCCTGCCGGAAAGAATTAAGGTAACTGTCTGGACCAGGTTCAAGGTCCCCCGGACTGAATTCATGCCAGGCTTTTTCACAACCGAATTCAATCTTATTTGCCCGATCAGGCTGATAATAAAAATCGAGTTTAATGGATTGATATTGTATCCCGGCATTCCATTGAAACTGCCCGTTTGACTGATCTTCTGATATGCCGTACCGGTAATGAGCTCTGATACCGGTGGAATTCAGAACAAGTTTTTTGCCGATTTGTAAATGATAATTCAGGGAGTGATTATTTGTGCCCCAATGATACAGAGTATCAGATGGCAACCTGAACTGGTCAAAACTGCTGTAAAAAGAGTAATCTAGCCTGCTGAATTTGTGAATGTTGAGGTTGATCTTAATGTTACCATCATAAAAAAATGTAGAACTGTTCTTAAGGGCCTTATTTTTGAGCATACCCAGCAGAAAATCACTGTAGAGAATCCGGCCCCCGGCCAGAATTTTTAATCGATCCCGTATAACAGGTGCATCAAGTGTCAGGCGGCTGTTAAATAAGCCGATGCCTCCCTGGCCGGTAATCCGGTTTGACTGCCCGTTCCTTGTCTTTACATCCAAAACAGACGAAAGTCTTCCTCCGTAACGCGGCGATATCCCTGAACGCATCAGGGTCAAGTTATCGACAACATCCTGGTTAAAGATGGAAAACAGACCGAAGATGTGGGAACTGTTAAATAAGGGAGCTTCGTCCATTATGACAAGATTCTGATCGGCGCTACCTCCTCTTACATTAAAACCGCTCGCTGCCTCACCTACAGTATTCACGCCGGGCAGAAGCAACAGACTTTTAACAATATCCACTTCGCCTAAAAACGCAGGCAAGATTTTCAATGCTCGGTTGTTCAACCGGGTTATGCCTGTTGAAATTTCCCTTACATTTGCTTCAGCCTCGCCACTGATGACAACCTCATTAAGCATTTTTACTTCGGTTGGAAGATAGTAGGTTGCGGATTTGTTCCCGGTCAATTCGAAGGATACCTGTTGGTCGATAAATCCGACTGACTTTATGGCCATAGTGTAAGTACCGGGCGGCAAGATAAACTGGAAAGTCCCGTTAATACTGGATATGACGCCGAGATTTAGTTCTTCGACGAAAATCGTTGCACCAGGTACCGGTGTATCGTCATTTTGTGCCAAAACCTGGCCATCGAACCGATATACGATATTTGAATAATACGAGGTAACATCAAATTGTTTGTTACGATTTTCTCCCGCAAGTTCTTTATAAAAAACGATGTGCTTCCCCCGGTAATTATAAAAGGAATACGGGGTTCCCATAAGGATATAATTAAGGTCCCTTTCAAGGCTGTTATAAAACGGCGGGAACATTGTATGGATATTTTCAATCCAGTCTTCTTTGTAATAAATATTAATTTGATAATGCTGCTTAATTTGAGCGATTGCTTCAGCAAGCGGAATACTATCATTCACGCCCGGTGCCTGGGAACTTAGGTCGCTTAAAAATCCAAGACAAACAGGGATTAATGCAAACAAGGTTTTAGCAGTCGAAATCATTCTTTATCCTCAATATTAATGACGCCGGTTTCTTGAATAATCCTTCCATTTTCATCGGTTCCGATAACCCTTACTTTCAGATCCGTGAGTAAATTGTTTGTCAAAAACCTGACATGGATCCGATCATTCTCCATTGATACCCCGGGATTCCAGTAAAGGACAGGCGAAAAATCGGGTAAATCCGCGCTTAACTTCGGACGGTATTCCCCGGGAGATTGATGAAGTCCCTGATAATTAAATTTCTCTAAATTTTTCATATAAACCGGCTGGCTGGTATATACTGCGATTACGCCTCCTAAGCCGGTAATTCCAAAAGGCAACAAGGCGGAGTTGCTATATAAAATATCGATCCTATGCACATCCTGGATATTGAGATTTAGCATTTGTTCAGGATCTAGCGTGGGAATTCCATTAATTAATATTAATGGATTCCGGTTCAGGTCTGGGTATTGTTTATGGTAAATGTAGAGTTCAGTTACATTTTTCGTTTTGTTCAGGTGGACATTATTTAAAATATTCTGAATCACTTCTGTCATGCTCTCAAATTTTACGTAATCATTCAAATTGTAGGTCAGATCCGGTTTCGGATAGATTTTCACCGTATCATATAACAATATTTCCGAAAGAACCTGCGACGTATTCTCTTCCTTTACCGGCTTAATTTCGAAATACTGATGATCAAGAACATTTCTGATTTTAGCAATTATAACGAACGAATCAAGTGCGCAAAAATCTGATTGATTAAAAAATATATACGGCCTTTCGGGAAATTCCAGATAAAACTCATCTTTATAAGAAAGGCCGTTTATCGGCTGATTGATTGTACTAATGTAAATCGTTGTGGATTCTTTCAACTTCGATATATCCATGAAAAAGTTACCTTCAGCGTCAGTTTGCCGGAACCACATCCAAGGATACTTCCCGAAAGCAAACATGGCAATAGCACAATGAGATCGTGGGAAAAATGTTTCGGGATTTATATATCTGCCTCGTAATAGATATTGACCATCGTCGGACGCGACAGATAACATGGTCCGACTGATCGCGTTAGGATCATTAGTACGGGCCAATAAAACTCTGTTCGTGTTGAATGATACCTGGCTCGATGCGCTTTCATGAATCATGACAATAAATGTTGCAACGGCTGTCAGTGATAAACCGCTTTCAGATTCAATCGATAAAGCAACTTCATCAACGTCGCTGTATATTAATTTATCGGTCGCAAGTCTTAGGCGATGACTTGAGGGTTCAGGGATGGTGTTTTCAGAAAACACCAACTCGCTTTCACTTACGTCAGGGCTCGTTAATAATGCTGACAATGTATCGCCCGGCTCGATTCCAATCCTGATCAAATAATTGCTTCCTTTGCCGACTTCAGAAATTACCGAGAATACCCCATCCCTGTCGCTGCTAATGGAAATACGTTCTCCGTTTTTACTGTTTTCATAATAACCTGATCCGGAAATAATTTCCCCGGTTTCGTTCACTATAGCAAATTGCGTGGGCATGAAATCCATACTAATTTTTTTGTCTGTATGGATGGTTTTGATTTTTGCTTTTCCGGTTTCCCCTGTAAATTTTCTTTTCCAGCGATCCCCGATCAAATCACCGGAATTAACAATTGCCACCGGATAATATACCGGCGCAACCCTACTTTGATAAAAAGCTGCAGGATATAACCTGATCCAGTAAAATCCCGACGGCATCTGATCGTTTAAGGTAACTGCGCCATTAATTGTCCGGTTATCCGACAATTGTTTCTGCTGTTGCCAGGTTTTACCTTGCCAATCAACTAATTCAACGGCAAAATATCTGAAATTTTGAGGGACTGATAATGCAGAATAATGAATGACATCAAATGTGGTATAAAACGGGTAATCTGTAATAATCACACACTGGCCATTCAGGATCACAGGTAAAGAATCAATGACCATGGTGAAAATAACCAGTGCCAGCAGTTGAACCCTTCCCATCTAAAACTAAAAATTAATAATTAAATCAAGTAGATATCTTTAAAAATGAGCTTGTTTCCTCTCTACCAGTATTTTTAATATCTAACTGTAAAAAATAGAACGCCGATTAACAGAAAGTTACAATTAGGAAACGATAAAAATCACAATTAATTTAATCATAATTGAGTTAAAAGCAATATAAAACAGTTATATTTTTAATCGGATTGAATCTATGCTAATAAGTGATGGAAGCGCTTTATTATCATAAACATCTGGATGGAAAGGTCACGTGCATGCTTTGCCCCCATAATTGTATTTTAAAAATAGACGAAAGAGGAAAATGCAGGGTGCGGATCAACCAGCAAGGAAAGCTAATTGCAGAGAATTATGGTCTGATCCCGGCCATGCATCTTGATCCGATTGAGAAAAAACCTCTCTATCATTTTTACCCAGGCTCGAGCATATTTTCAATTGGCTCGATCGGCTGCAATTTATCCTGCGGGTTTTGTCAGAACTGCGACATATCCCAGAATGAAGTGAAAGAATTTCCCGGGCTCAGTCCCTATTCCCCCGATAAGATCGTTTCAATCGCCCTCTCAACTGCCGGCAACATCGGGGTTGCCTATACCTATAACGAACCGGCGATTTTTTACGAATTCATCAGGGAAACGGCGCCAATGGTTTCTGAAAAAGGATTGAAAAATGTATTTATATCCAATGGGTTCATCGAAGAGGCGCCTTTAGCGGAGATCATCGGCTTTATCGACGCATTCAACATCGATTTAAAATCATTCGATAACGGGTTTTACAAAACCCAAACGGGCGGGAGGGTAAAACCCGTTCTAAATACCCTGGAAAGGATCAGGAAAAGCAGGAAACATCTGGAAATTACTACACTTATCATTCCCGGTCTCAATGATGATATCACCCAATTCAAAAGTATGGTATCCTGGATCAGGGACAACCTGGGAAATAAAACCGTTCTCCATATTTCAAGGTACTTTCCTTCATACCGTTTCACCCTTCCTCCAACTCCGGTCGAAACCATAATGAGGCTTTATGAAGCAGCCAGGGAGCAGCTTACCTTCACTTACCTTGGGAACCTTATGACCGGCGAAGGATCCGATACTTATTGTCCTGTATGCGGAAGCCTGATGATCAAAAGGTCAGGGTATCAGACAAAAATTCAGGGAATCGACCAGGGCCAATGTTCCTCCTGTTACACACCCGTCACTGATTTTATAAAATTTTATGACTCGTAATTAAGCCCGCCGGATGACTGGATTTCTGTTTCTCGCCATTAGGATCATCGCGAGTCCGCTGGTTAATTTATTCCAGAAAAAACTGATGAGCCAGGGCGTCGATCCGGTCAGGATCGTCCTGGCTGCTTACCTGTTTTTTTCTGCCCTGTCCATTCCTTACCTGATGGTAAGCGGGTCGTTTAAATATCCCAGGGAGTTCTGGTTCTACATGATCTTGCTGGGCATATTTGATGCTGCCGGTAATATGTTCCTGGTTAAGTCCTTACGGTCCATGGACCTTTCGATCTTTGGACCGTTGAACGCTTATAAGCCTGTAATGGCGTTGATCCTGTCTTTCTTTATTATCGGTGAAACTCCGTCGATTTTAGGTTTAGCCGGCGTGATCGTGATAATAACCGGAAGTTATTTCCTGAACTATACCGAATCCAGGGAGAATAATTCCCCCCTTGATTTCATCAGATCGGAAGGAATCGGATTCCGCTTCCTTTCTATATTATTGACATCCATTGCCGCTGTTTTCTCTAAAAAGACCATAATGATGTCGTCTCCTTTGGAAACCCTGGCATGGTGGTCGGTGATCGGTACCCCAGTAATTTTTGTCCTTTATCTGATAACCGTGAAGCCCCGCGTAAAGGAAACAAAAATACACCATGGC
This sequence comes from Cyclobacteriaceae bacterium, assembly GCA_035292565.1. Classification (GTDB taxonomy): domain Bacteria; phylum Bacteroidota; class Bacteroidia; order Cytophagales; family Cyclobacteriaceae; genus DATDPY01. The sequence continues at coordinate 7,267 of DATDPY010000382.1, forward strand.
GGCACATGGGGAAACTACGCCTACCTGATGACTGCATTCCTGGCCTTGCAGATATTTTCGCTTTATACGTTTAAATACGTCCTGGTCGGATATTCCCTGGCGCTTTTCCAGATCTCTGCTATCATTACCGTGTTCCTGGGCTCTAAAGTGTTCGGAGAAGGTAATATAAAGATGCGATACATAGCTGCTTTTATTATGACTCTTGGAGCTTGCATAATTATTATTTTCGGATAACCGGTCGATCTTTTCTATTACATCCTAAATAAGTATTATTACATAATTTGGTTTAATGAAAACACAAAAATGAAGGGCGTCAGCAGGAATTTATGGATTATTTTTATTTTCATTGTACCTGGCATGTTGTATTCCCAGGGACAAGGGAATTATACTTCATCAGAGATTTTGCTGCGGATAAAGAAATTGAATGTACTGGGAAGTGTGCTTTACGTTGCCGCGCATCCGGATGATGAAAATACACAGTTGATATCGTATTTTTCCAGCGGGGAGCTTTTGAATACGGCATATTTTAGTTGTACCAGGGGGGATGGAGGACAAAATCTTATCGGACCTGAGATTGAGGATAAGCTTGGCGTGATCAGGACGCTTGAACTTTTACAGGCCCGTCGGGTCGATGGCGGCACACAATTTTTCAGCCGTGCAATCGACTTCGGATACTCCAAGAATCCCGAGGAGACATTCATGTTCTGGGGTAGAGACGAAATCCTTTCAGATCTCATTTGGGTGGTCAGGAGTTTCAGGCCAGACGTCATTATTACGAGGTTTGATACGACAGCGGGCATGAACCACGGTCATCATACTGCTTCTGCAAAATTGGCGCTGGAAGCATTTGAAAGAGCTGGCGATGCCAGGTCATTTCCTGAACAATTGGACTATCTGGAAACATGGCAGCCAAAAAAAATATTCTGGAATACATCGTGGTGGTTCACCGGGCGGGAAAATTTTGATAAGAAGGGACTATTTCAGATCGATGTCGGGCAATATAATCCAATGCTCGGACGATCATATACAGAAATATCCGCTGAGGCGAGAACGATGCATAAGAGCCAGGGTTTCGGTTCATCTGGCTCGAGGGGTGAAGAAATTGAATATTTAAAGCAATGGGAGGGACCTCCGTCGACATCCTCACTATTTGATGGAATTGATCTTTCATGGAACCGTGTACAGGGCGGGAAGCCGCTAACAGGCATGATTGACCAAATCGTAAATTCATTCAATATCCAGGACCCCGCGGCATCCATCCCGCAGCTTATCAGGGTCAGACAGGCAATATCAGGAATCGAAGATGAGTTCTGTCGAAATAAAAAGCTCAGAGAGGTTGATGATATCCTGTATCTGTGCACGGGGCTGTTCCTTGAAACCGTATCCGCCAGTCAATTCATCGTTGAAGGGGATAGCCTTGTATTTCGGGTTGAATCGATTAACAGGTCGGGAAATAATATTATCCTGAAAAAAATAGAGATCCTTCCGCTGGATATTGATACCGTATTGAATTTCCATCTGTTAACGAACAAGGAAAATCGGTTCGTACTAACATGCCCCGATATCCCCGAACTCACGATTACCCATCCATTCTGGCTTGTTGAAAAAAAATATACCGGCAGGTTCAAATATCCCAACCTGCTTCTTACCGGAAAAGCTTTCAATGATCCCCCGATTATTGCGCGATACCATGTTATTATCGAAGGCCAGGATCTGGAATATGACATTCCCGCGGTATATAAAAGAAATGATCCGGTAGCGGGTGAAATCTACAGGTCGCTGGTGGTTGTCCCGCCCGTTGCCGTAGATCTGGAAAGAAAGGTAGAGGTGCTAATCAACGGACAGCAAAAGAATGTAAATGTCCGGGTCCGGGCAAACCGCGAAAACCTGTCAGGGATGCTGAGACTGGATATTGACAAAGCCTGGAAAGTGATCCCTTCCGAATATAAGGTAGATCTCAGGAACAATGGTGATGACAGTGTTTTCACCTTCACAGTAATTCCCCCTGCCACGGAAACAACCGGGCAGTTTACGGCGCGGTTCATCATTGACGGGAGGGAATTCGCCAGAGGGATGGAACTTATAGAATATTCACATATACCTCAACTGTATCTTTTTTCGGGATCCGAGGCAAAGCTGGTCCATTTGAATATTACCACCAGGGGAAACCTGGTCGGGTATTTGCCGGGTGCCGGTGATGCGGTGCCTGCCGGCCTTGAACAGCTTGGCTACCAGGTAAAGATCCTCGGTGTGGAGGACTTAAAAAAGGAATTGAACCCGTATGATGCCATCGTTCTGGGCGTCCGCGCCTTTAACACGGTCGGGGACCTATCGAAGTATAATAAAAACCTTTTTGAATATGTGGAACAGGGAGGCACGCTGGTAGTTCAGTATAATACCAGCGGTGGCATGGTGACGGATGATATTGCCCCTTATCCGATTTCTCTTTCCCGCAGCAGGGTAACCGACGAGAATGCGCCCGTTGATATAATAGAACCCGATCATCCCCTGTTAAATGTACCAAACCGGATAACCGGAAAGGATTTTAATGGCTGGATCCAGGAACGGGGTTTATATTTCCCGGGTCAATGGGACCAGCATTTTTCTGCTCCGCTTTCTACCGGCGATCCCGGCGAAAAACCCCTGAAAGGAGGCCTACTGGTTGCTCAGTATGGATCAGGGTACTATATCTATTCTTCTTATTCCTGGTTCAGGGAAATCCCCGAAGGAGTTCCCGGGGCTTTCCGGATCCTGGCCAATATGATATCTCTTGGCAACTAGCCATAGATTTATAATGATTAAGATTTAACTTTAGTAATGAACCGGAGCCTGAGTATCTTTTTTTGTTCACTGGGAGCGCTAATTTTGTTATTTTCATGTAATCATGAAAACAACCAGCCGGCGGACGAGTATCTCGTTGATTATGAAAAGAAAACTTCCCTCAGTCTGACGGCAATCAAAACTGCGATCAATAGTTTCGGGATGGAGGATATGAGTGAACTGGCCGAATATGATATTGACATTTATAAAATTTTCTATTACACGGAATTCCAGGGATCAAGGATAATCGCTTCCGGCGTGATTTCGGTTCCCTTTCCAATAAATGAAGATCTCCCGCTGATCTCAGCCCATCGGGGAACGATCTTCGCCCATGATGAAGCCCCGTCAAAACAGATAATAATATCGGGTTATGAGATATTCTCTTCGATGGGCTTTATCACCGTAATCCCTGATATGATCGGCTTTGGTGAATCGGAGCAATACATCCATCCGTATTATAATTACGAATATTCATCGGGTTGTGCCGTCGACATGATCAGGGCCTCCAGGGAATTCATAAAAAAGATCAAAATCACGGATAACGGCCGGCTCTTCCTCTATGGGTATTCTGAGGGAGGGTACATAACCAATGCGGTTCATAAGGCAATTGAGACTGCCGGTGATCCGGAACTTACCGTAACGGCTGTTGCAACCGGCGCGGGGAGCTATTACCCTGTGCACGTGATGAAGGATATTGCCTCGAGGGAGACTTTTACCTCTCCATCATACCTCGCATTTATTATTTACACCTACCGAGACATCTATGACTGG